>CAZHKB010000001.1:0-43763 GCA_964533405.1 uncultured Phycisphaeraceae bacterium
GTTTGGGGGACGAGAGCGCGAGCACGCGACCCGGGGTCCGGGCCTGCGGGCGGGCTCATGGGCCCTCCGGGGTGGTGGTCGGGTGGCTGGCCAGCGATGCCGAAGGTGGGGCCGACGCGCCGGGGATCGACCGGACGTCTGGCGATGCTCCGGCGGGCTGGCCGCGGGCGTGGTACCAGTCCACCCAGTTGCGGGCGGCGGCATTCCGCTGGTAGGGGGGAGCGTCGTGCTGGTAGTCGAGGGTCTGGCCGGTGCGTTTTTCGAGGGCGCGTATGGCGAGCAAGCGTGCGGCGGGGTCGTCGGAGTCGAGCTGGGAGATCAGGCCTCGGAGGGAGTCGTCGTCTGTCTGGTCGGCGGCGAGAACGATGGCGTCGAGGCGGTGGGAGGGGCCGACGGCGTCGAAGCCGGTCTGGTCGCGATAGACGCACGAGCCCGCGAGCAGCGGGAGAGCCAGCAGGAGGGCGCGGGCGTAGTGGCGAAACGGTCGCACGGCCAGATGGTATCGGATCGGCGGGGGCGGGGGGTGGAGGCGCAGCGAGCCCGATCGCCGTTCCGCGAGCGAGTCCGGCGGCGCAAGCCCGGCGTTATCGTGCCCGATCGGCGAGGCAGCCCCGACGCGAGTTCGCCGGGCGCGATGGGCATCTTTCACGGCGAGACGCGCGGCGACGGACGCGTTCGGATAGGCCCATCGCCCACACCGCGGGCTTGCGCGGTGCGGGTGGCTTTCCTACCCCGTTGCTCGACGACTCCGGGCTCAACAACCAGTCGAGAACAATGTCAGGTAGTAGAAGAAGTCGTCGTTGTTGAGCACACCGTTGGGGATGCCGTAGCCGGGCTGGCCGGGGACCGCGCCGGTGGTCAGGTCGGCCACCGCGAGGTTGCCAGCGGCGAACTGGGAGAGGTAGTAGAAGAAGTCGTCGTTGTTCAGCGTGCCGTCTGGCACGCCGTAGCCCGGCTGGCCCGGGATCGCGCCCGTGGTCAGGTCGGGTCGGCATGGGGTGCCGATCTGGAAGCTGCTGACGCTCTGGTCCTGGCCCGTGTTGTTCTGGGCGTCGCGTGCGACGACGCGGAGGCGGGCCTGCGAGGTTGAGGGCTGGGCCAGGGGCAGCACCCAGTCGAACGAGCCGTCGTCGGCGGTGTTGCTGGCGATTGTGTTGGGCCAGGTGGCGCCCGCATCGGTGGAGAGCAGAATGTCCACGCCGGTGGTCCCGTTGTCGTCGTCCGTGGACCATGTGATGGCGACGCTCGAGCCCTGGTTCACCTGGCCGCCGTCGCGCAGCGTGCGGAGGAACGCGGTGGGGTTGGCCCCGCCCGCGGGCGACGGCACGTGCATGGCGATGCAGTGGAACACGCCGGCGGACTGGGCGATCAACTGCCCGTTGAGCTGGCGGGTCGTGTATCCCGGGAGCGCGGCCTGCCAGACCGCCAGCGCCTGCGCGTTGTAGGCCGCGGCGGTGGCGTTTGTGTAGGTCGGGACGACGTTCAAGTTGTTGCACATGAGCACGTTGGTGAAGGTGTAGTGGACGCCGCCGACGGCGACGGCCGGGATGCGGTGGACCGTCCACCCTAGCGAGGCCAGCAGCGTGGCGGCCCCGTCGCAGATCACGTCCTGCGTCGAGCCCGCGTTCTGCGGCCAGTCGGAGATGACCACGCCCTTGTCGGCGTAGACCTGCATCCACATGTCGATGTGCTGGGTGAGGTCGACGCTGGTCGGGAACGGGGTGAAGAGGGTGGTGTCGACGTTCTGGTAGTCGTTCCAGTGCTGGACGATGGTCGCCTCGGGCACGCCGGGGTTCTCGTTGTTGATCAGGCGGGTGGCGAAGGACTCGCCGTTGCCCGAGAGGTGGTAGTTGCCCCCGCCGTGGATGAGGGGGATGTCGTAGCGGGCGTGGTTTTTGAGGACGGCGAAGTCGGTGGGCATGACGTTGTCGAGGGGGCGTGGGCGGTTGTAGACGTGGTCGATGATGGCGCGGACCTGGTTGCCGGCGGGGCCCTCGTAGACGTAGCGCGGGCCGTAATCGCGGATCCAGACGGAGTTGAGGGTGAACTGGCGGAAGACGACGCGGGACATGTTGGCGCCGGCGTTGGTGAGGGTGGTGGTGGCGCTGGTCTGGACGGCCGGGCTGCTGACGTAGACGTAGGCGCGGGCGTTGCCGTCGGTGGTGACCCAGGTGATGAGGCTGGTGAGGCTGGCGGTGAAGGACATCCAGGAGAAGCAGATGCCGTCGGTGGGCTCATACTCGCCGGGGCAGCGGACGGGTCCGGCGGGGATGCCGGGAATGTCGGTGGGCGTGACGGCGAGCGGATGCGTGCGGAGGTACTCGCGCTCGGCGTCTGTGAGATTGCGGGGCAGGTCGGGCTGCTCCCACGGGCGATCGGCGAAGGGGATCGGGGCGTCGGGCATGAGGCGCGCGGTTTGGCCAGCGGCGGAACCCGCGAGCAACGCAAAGACGATCAGGGCGGGCGCGGCGTGGGAGACGTGGATTGCGGTCATTGAGACTCCCTGGAAATGCTGGACTGGAGTTTGAGGAGCATGTTCGGGACGATGTTCCGCCGACACGAGGCGGTGTGGGCGGACTTCGAGGCGACCATTCGATTATGCAATCGGCTCGGTTGGTTCAGCACGCGGCCGCGAAGCTCGCCAGATAGTAGAAGAAATCATCATTGTTGAGAACTCCGTTTGGCACGCCGTAGCCAACGGTGCCCGGGATGGCGGTGGTGGTCAGGTCGGCCACCGTGAGGTTCCCGGCCGCGAACTGGGCAAGGTAGTAGAAAAAATCGTCGTTGTTCAGGAGGCCGTTGGGCACGCCGTAGCCGGCGGTGCCGGGGATGGCGGTGGTGGTCAGGTCCGGACGGCAGGGGGATGGAGCAAAGGTGACGAGTTGAATGCTGACGTCGCGTGTTTGGCCATCCGACTCCGCCTGAGTGGAGACGATCGCCTGGAGCACGGCACCGGGCGAGGCCGCGGGCGCGGCGACGAAGATGTCGACGCCGCCGGTCTGACCCGGCGCGAGCGGGCCGACGGAGAACAACGCGCCGACGATCGGCCACGCCTGGCGATCAACGCCCTCGACCTGGGCGATGTAGGTTTCGGTGCGCGGGCCGCGATTGTGGACGGTCAGGGCGAGGCCCACCACGCCGGTGGTTGGTGGCGGCGGTGCCACACTCAGGTCGAAGCGCGGGTCGATGGTGTTGACGACTCCGGCGATGGCCGAGGCCTCGGGCCCCCAGACCTCGCGCCAGACGGACTGATCGTGGCGGAGGTGCAGGAGGAAGATCTGGACGAGAAGGCGGCGGGTGACCTCGAGCTGTTGGGTCCGCGTGATGGAGCCGGAGTCGCAGAAGAGGAACCCGCCGTCGGTGAACCCGCAGTGGAACCCGCCGGTGATGACGGGCAACTGGCGCGGCCCGGCTAATGCGTTGTAGATGAGCTGCCCGTTGCCGCCGACCGGCACGATCGTGTCTTGGCTGCCAGCGATGAGAAAGACGGGCGCCTGGATCGATGCTCCCGCGGCGATCGCGCTGGGATTGGTCTCAGCGGCGGCCAAGTTGGCGACGGCGTCAACGCGGGGATCGATCGCGGCGCAGAGCACGCTGGCACCGCCGCCCATGGAATGGCCAGAAACACCGAGAGAGTTTACATCGACCACGCCCAGGAATCGCGAACCGGGTCGCGTCTGCTCGGAAATCATGAAGGTGAGGCTGTCGGACAGGTCCCGCCCATATTCGGCGTGGTTGGGTGAGAATCCGCTCTGCGAGTCGGTGGCAACAACAAGGAAACCCCACGTGGCCAGGTGGTCCAGCGTGCTGTAATACTGTGAGACTGCCTGAAGAAAACCGTGCCCAAAGGCGATCACTGAATACGGCCCGCCGGACGGATCCAGCGGAGTGCCGGAGCCCGGCGAGGTCGCGGGGTAGAACACTTGGGCGGTAAACGTCCCGCCGGTCTGGCGGTTGACGGTCACGGTGGTGCGACCGGGCTGGTGGGGGCCGGGCTGCGCGAAATCAGCCCGACACGCTTGGGAGATCAGCAGCACCCAGAGGGCCACAACAACGGGGACAACGGGGCGGTGGAACACGGTGCGATCTCCAGTTAGCGATACGTCCCACCTCCCGCGACAGATGATCAGCACCCTGCCGCGAAGATGGAAAGGTAGTAAAAGAAATCGTCGTTGTTGAGCACGCCGTTCGGGACGCCGTAGCCCGCGCTGCCGGGGATGGCGAATGTGGTGACGTCGGCCACCGCAAGGTTGCCGGCGGCGAACTGGGAGAGGAAGTAGAAGAAGTCATCGTTGTTCAGGATGCAGTCGGGCAGGCCGTAACCCGGCGAGCCGGGGACCGCGCCGTGGGTGATGTCGGGCAGACAGCGAGCGGGGACGGTGGAGCCGGGGTTGGTGAACAAGAACTCGATATCGGTGTCGGTGAGAACGCGATTGTAAATCTGGATGTCGTCGAGCATGCCGTCCATGTACCCGACCTGGTTGCCGCCGACGACGAGCCCACCGATGATCAGCGGGGCGGCGGTGGTGGCGATGCTCACTGGGGTCTTGGTGCTTTCCGCGGGCGCGCCATCGACGTAGATGCGGATGAGCGAGGGGTTGCGTGTGACGACGATGTGGTGCCAGGTGTTGTCGTTGACACTGGTGGTGGAGATGGGTTCGGGCCCCGGGCCGTGGGAGGCGTAAAACCACGCCTTGCCGGGCGCGCCGTACGTGCCGCCGCTGCTGCTGGCTGCGACAAAGTACCCGGCGACAATGCCCGAGACGTGGCGGCCGATGAGGATGTGCTCCGGGCTTGTGAAGGTCGGGAGCTTCACCCAGAGCCCGATCGAGAACTTGGCGGACCCGACGAGTGGGAGCACGTTGCCGATTTGGATGCGCCCGTTGTTGGCGCGCGTGAGTTGGATCGCTCCGCCCGCGATTCCCGCGGCTGGCATGAACGTCGCGCTGCCGGTCGGTGTGCCGGGAAAGTTGCCCGCGCTGTCGGCAGCGATGGTGCCGGGCAGGGCAGGCTCATCAAACTTCCAGTGCGCGATTGGGCCGGTTGCGGCCTGGGCGGTGCCTGCGCCGGCCATCAGCAGTGCGGTCAAGACTCGCGTTCGGGCGGACATAATGCGATTCCTTTCTCTCTCGATCTCTCTATCTCTTCGTCGCTTCGTCGCTGGCCGAAGCCCTCTCTCACGGTCGGGCTACCCATTCCCTGAGCTTGCGCTCAGGGCTCTTTAGCACCCTGCCGCGAAGATGGAAAGGTAGTAGAAGAAATCGTCGTTGTTGAGCACGCCGTTCGGGACGCCGTAGCCCGCGCTGCCGGGCACGGCGAATGTCGTGAGATCAGCCACGGCCAGATTCGCCGCGGCGAACTGGGAGAGGTAATAGAAAAAATCGTCGTTGTTGAGCACGCCGTTGGGCACGCCATAGCCCGCGCTGCCGGGCACCGCGAACGTGGTCAGGTCAGGGCGGCATGTGGGCTCGGGCGGGATCGTGCCGGCGGACCGGATGGTGGCGGTGATGGTCACGGTCACGTTGACGCCGCTGAGGGTCTGGGTCTGCGAGCCGCCCAGGGTGAAGGCGAGTGTGAGTGTGTTGCCCGCGACGGTCGCGGTGCCGCTGGCGTCGCCAGCGATCACGCCAGCGGTTGAGAGGTCGATGGGAACGGTCCCGACGGCGCTGAAGAGCAGACCGCTGCCGACGGCCTGGCCCGTGCCGGTGGCGATGGTTGGCAGGCCCGTGAGCGCGAACGCCCCGCCGGCCCCGAGTGGACCGGCGGGTGACACCGTGCCCGGGGTTGCGTACGACACCACCACGTTGTTCAGCGTGATGTTCAGGCTCCCTAGGAACCCCCCGTTGAGCACGATCTGGAGATTGTCGTTCAAGATCACGTCGTAGTCGGCCATGGCGATGGTGGTCGGGGCGGCCCCGTTGTTGAGCACGGGATCGACGTGCCCGGAAAGCGGTGAGGTGTCTGTGCCGTTCAGCCCCAGGGCTGAAATCTGGACCGACACGGTGGACGTGGCGGGGTTGATGTTGGTGACCACGGTCACGGCGGCCAAGGTGGGAAGGGCGCAGGAGCCCAGGGCCAGTGCCAACGCGAGTGGTGAGTGTGCGCGCATCATCTCTCTCTCCGGATCCAAGCCGCGGGTGGCCGGGGGGCCATCCATTGTCCCAGATTCCGCCCGCCGCACCAAGGCTAACCGAGCGCGGCGTCGTCCGTCAATCGATTCGGGGGCAATCGGCGGATGATCGGCCCGACCGAGAACTCAGCAGCCCGCAATGAAGACGGTGAGGAAGTAGAAGAAATCGTCGTTGGTGAGCGTTCCGTTCGGAACTCCGTACCCGGGCGATCCCGCGATCGCGGTGGCGGTCATGTCTGCAATGGCAAGGTTGCCCGCGGTGAACTGGGCAAGGTAGTAGAAGAAGTCGTCGGTGTTCACGACGCCGTTGGGAACACCGTAGCCCGGCTGACCGGCGATCGCCGCGGTGGTCAGGTCGGGTCGGCAGGTATTGTCGCGCCGGAGCATGGAAGCGGGGACGACCTGCTTGGCCAGGCCCGGCCCCTGGATGCGGAAGATCAGGCCAGCGCCGCCCTGGTTCTCGAAGAACTCGACGCGGAGAGGGTGGAGGCCGGCGGCGAGCGCGGCGGTGCCGGCGCGTTCGAGCATGCCGTGGAGCCCGTCGTTGGAGACGATCACGTCCGCGCCGAGGAGGGCGCGGGAGCCGTCGTCGGAATCGGTGTAGAGGGTGTAGAGGCCGCTGGAGGGGATGCTGAGGTAGCCCTGGTAGACCGCGCCGATTTCCTCGGCCCTGCCGCTGCCGCCGAAGTTCCCGCCGGTGCTGGGGATGTCAATGAGCGAGACCGTTCCGGTGAGATAGGGATTGATTAGCTCGAAGTCGGGCAGGACGCTCGCGCCGCCGACGAGTTCGTAGTACGACGCCTCCAGCCCTCCCACCACCGAGCCGGGATTGATGGGCTGGCGAAACTGGAGCAGCGAGACGGCGACGCCGGTGGCGGCGGGCGGTCGGCCCACGGCCTGCACGCTATAGGGGATGGTGTCCTGGCCCGAGACCCCGCCCAGCGGGGCGGTGTATCGCAGCAGGTCGCGCCCGCCTGGCCCGGCCCCGGTCAGCCGCTGGACGCTGCCGCCCAGCGCGGTCAGCGCACCAAACTGCGAGATGGTGACCGCGTCGCAGTTGACGGGGATGTCGTTGGCCAGCACATCCAGGTCGACGACCTGGCCCGAGGCGGTGCTGACCGCCTCGCCGACGGCGACCGTGCCCCCCGGCGCGTTGACGCAGGTGCCGGTCCCGGCGAGGAACGCGTCCATCTGGTTCTGGGTCTGGGGATGGAACGAGAGCAGGACATTGGCCATGCCGCCAGAACAGTTGTGGCAGTACGACATGATCGTGCCCAGATTCGCCCCGGCGCAGTTGCCCGCTCCGCACAGGTCGGGCGGGGGGACCAGGTCGTGCGTGTGCTGGGCGCCGAAGTTGTGACCCCACTCGTGGGCGACGACCATGACATCCCAGTTCGACCCGTGGTTGTTCTGGAGCGGATACGGGAACGAGCCGCCCAGGTTGCCCGAGACAGCGTACGCGAACGACCCGCACATGGCGCCGAGCCATGCGACCCCTCCGCCAAGCCCTCGCCCTGAGAGGAAGTGGGCCGCATCCCGCTGCACCGCGCCCATGTTGGAGTTCCAGTATGCCCGGAACTGATCGAGCTGAGCGCCCGAACCGCTCGCGGTCCACGGGTCCGACGGATCTTCCCACAGACGCAGGTACTTGATCTGGATCCCCATGTTCAGGTCGCGCCGATAGATCTCGGAGACCGCCCCGACGAGGATGGCGGCGTAGTTGCCCGAGGCCTGGGTGTCGCCGCCGAACAGGGTGCCCGTGAACTCCCAGTCGGTCTCGATAGCGACCTCGGCCAGGCGGCAGTTGAAGTCCATGGGGGAAAAGCCGGTTGCGGCGGCCCGCTCGCCCGCGCCGGGCGGGATGAGCACGGTGCAGCCGATCTCGGCGGCGTTGAGCCACGCGGCCAGGTCGCCCTCCAGCGCCGCGATCACGAGCGGACCCGGCACGCCATCGGGCATCGGCCCGGTCGAGATGACCCACGTTCGCACGCCGTGGTCGGCGTTGGGCGCAGTCTGGATGTAGCCGTGGATGCCCGTGGGGCTCGAACCAAGGAACGCGATGGAGCCGGGATCGCCGGCGATGTGCCCGCGGAGCAGTTGGATGTCGAGTCGGCCCACGTCGCGCTCGCCATTGAACCCGTCCACCACGACCCGGCCATCGGGCGACATGATCTCGAACGTTTGCAGTGCAAGGGTCAACGTCTGCTCGCCGTCTGGCAGCGGGAGCGACAGAAAATCGGTCTGGCCGTGGCCGAAGCGGGCGGTGAGGGCGCCGTGGTCGAGGTCCAGGCCAACCCACGGTGTGGAAGTTGGTCGCGCGCCGATGACCAGACGGGCGGGTGTGTCACCGCCCAGTGCCGGCAGCGCCGTCAGACCAACGACCGCGACCAAGGCGCCCAGCACCGCCGGCGCACGGCGAACACCAATCCCCATGCCTCAACCCCTTCCGCCGGGCCCACCGCGAGACGGGCGCCAGCCTCACCCCATGAGACCCCGGGCTCCCGCCCTTGGTCGTCGAAATCAACGGCCCGGCCTGACCGACCGGGCCGCTCACATACGCATCGGCACCCTTCCAGGTGGCAGGCTTCCCGAGTTTGGGGAGCCTGAATCTGGATCGACGCTCAGGCCGGGCAGCCCTGGGCGAAGATGGAGAGATAGAAGAAGAAGTCGTCGTTGTTGATGATTCCGTTCGGAACGCCGTATCCGGGCTGGCCCGGAACCGCGCCGGTGGTCAGGTCGGCGACCGCGAGGTTCCCGGCGGCGAACTGGGACAGATAGTAGAAGAAGTCGTCGTTGTTGAGCACGCCGTTGGGCTGGCCATACCCGGGGACGCCCGGAACCGCGCCGCTGGTCAGGTCGGCGACGGAGCAGCGGACTGCGATGATCTTCCAGAGCTGGCCTGAGTTCTGGTCGGTGTAGTACATCTCGCCCGCGGCGTCCTCGCCGAACGACGTCAGGTTGTCGCCCATGTCAAACAGCGGGGTGCTGGGGATCGGAGCGGCCTGGGGGCCGGCGGGCAGGGTCCAGATCTGGCCCGAGCAGTAGTCGCCGAAGACGTACTTGCCGGCCAGGCGCGGGATGAGGTTGCCCCGGTAGACATAGCCGCCGGTGATCGCGCAACCGAGGCTGGTCGCATACTCGTGGATCGGGATGGTGAGGCCCGGAGAGAAGGGCGTGCAGCCGGACAGGCCTGTGGAGTGGTTGCCCTCCATGCAACGCCAGCCGAAGTTGAGGCCGCTCGCGCCCGCAGGTGCGAAGTCGATCTCCTCCCACGAGCCCTGCCCGACATCGCCGATGTACATGTCGCCGGTGGCGCGATCGAAGGAGTTGCGCCAGGGATTGCGCAGGCCGGTGTGCCAGATCTCGTCGGCGCCCGCGTTGCCGAGGGCGGCGTAGGGATTCCCGGCCGGGATCGCGTACTGCCGGCCCGGGTCCATGGCGTTGACGTTGATGCGGAGGATCTTGCCGAGCAGGAGCGTGTTGTTCTGAGCGCGGTTGCCCGGGTCGAAGCCGTCGCCCCCGTCGCCGGAGGAGATGTAGAGCATGCCGTCGGGTCCGAAGGCGATCCACCCGCCGTTGTGGTTGGCGAAGGGCTGCGTCACGCTCAGGACGACTCGGCGTGTTGCGGTGTCCACGGAGTTGGACGTGGCCGGGTCGCCCAGCACGCGATACTCGGCCAGGGTGGTCGCACCGTTGCCCGCGCCGGTGACGTGGTAGATGTAGAGCAGTCCGTTGGTCTGGTAGTTGGGGTGGAAGGCAAGTCCGAGCAGACCCTGCTCGCTGCCGGTGGTCGTGCCGCCGGTGGTGAGCGCGTCCACGTCGAGGAAGGGGGTGGCGACGACCGCGTTGTTCAGGACGATGCGGATGAAGCCCTGCTTCTCGATCACGAAGAGCCGCCCGGTGGTGTCGCCGGGGGCAAAGGTGACCCAGATTGGCCGTGCAAGGCCTGCGGTGACGAGCTGGCCTTGGGCGATCTGGGCGTCCACCCGGGTTGCGGCGCCGGCCGCGACGATGAGCCCCCCCGCCAGGGCGAGGCTGGTGATTCCGATCTTCATTTCGATCCCTCCGTGTCACTCCCCCCACAGACGCCTGGTCCGAGAACCCCGGCGTGGGTTGCTGTGGCGTAGTGTCTGGCCCGGAGGGGTGCAATGCAAGAGAACCGTGTGTGGACCGGGTGAAAATCCGAAAAACGGGCCTGATCGGACGGACCGGCGGCGGGGAGGGCCGGCGGAAGGGGCCGAGGCGGGTCTTGAGCCTGCGCTCCGGGCTCCCTAGCAGGCCGCTAAAAAACTCCTTGACGATCTCACTCGGACCCTGCTTCGCGTCCCAAGACCCCTCCGGATTCGCTGGAATCGAGGGTCGAGGTGCCCCAACGGACGTGATTGGAGGGGTGCGGAAGAGTTCTTTAGCGGCCTGCTAGCACCCCGCGCTGAAGAGTGAGAGGTAGTAGAAGAAGTCGTCGTTGGTGGTTACGCCGTTGGCTTGGCCATAGCCCGGGCTGCCCGGGATTGCGTTCGTGGTGAGGTCGGAGCGTGCGTCGGAGACGGCGAAGAGAGTGAGGTAGAAGAAGAAGTCGTCGTTGTTGAGCACGCCGTTCGGATAGCCGTGCCCCGGCTGGCCTGGGACCGCGCCGGTGGTGAGGTCGGCGGGGCAGGTGGAGGGGCAACCGCCGCGGGGACAGAAGAAGGTCAGGCGCATGACGGGGGAGAGGGCTTGGCCGCCGGCGGCCGCGGCATCGGTCACCCACCACTGGACATACACAACCTGCCCCGCGTGGTGGCTGCTCGCGTCGAGGGGCCAGTGGTGCGTCGCCACCCCCGCGCCCGCGCCCAGGCCCGCGAGCGTGACGGGTCCGATCAGCGACTCGGGCACCACGCGCCCGGCGACCGGCGGCTGGCTGGAGATCGCCAGGCTCGCGCTCGCCCCGCCCAGGGCATCGCCGAGACCGATCTTGAAGTCGGCGTTGCCGATCATGGCGGGGGCGCGGGTGATGATGGTGGGCACGAGGCCGCCCGTGCCGGGCGTGCCAACGGTAACCTCGAGAGGCAACAGCTCGCCGCGATCCCGGTACAGGTCGGCGCGATCGAACGGGAACGTCTCCGCCTGCACGCGGGCGTCGGTCAGCCCGTTCTGGATGAAGTCAACCACCGCCACGATCTGGTTTGGTGGGATCTGGACCTGCGGCATCAGGGGGTCCTGATTGGCCGGGAACTGGGGAGCGGCCCCCGGAACCCGAGCGTAGAACCGCACGACGTCGGTCAGGTTGGTGAACTGCCCGTTGTGCATGAACTGCGTCCGCAGCCCGACGTTTCGCAGGGAGGGGACGCGGAAACGCCCTGCATCCTGGGGCAGGCCCGTCACGTTCTGGCGCCCGCGATCCTCGTTGAGCGGGCGCAGCCCGATGTTGCGGAACGTGTTGTTGGTGAACTGCTGGGGCGTGTGGCACAGGTTGCAGCGCCCGGGGCCGTTGAACGTGTTCATGCCCAGAGTCTGCTGGGCGGTGAGCGAGGCGGGGATGCCGGCTTGGAACCTGTCCCAGGGCGTCTGATCGGGGATGAGCGTGCGCTCAAAGGTCGCGATCGCGAATGCGATGCGCTCGGCGGTGATCTCGGGCGTGCCGAATGCCCGTCGGAACAGCTCCGGATACGAGGGATTGCCCGACAACCCTTGCTCGACATCCACCTGCAGACCGGTGGCGAGCGCGAGCGGGCGGGCCGAGGCGAGTTTCGCGGCGACCTGGTTCCAGTCGCGCCCGAGGTGCGCCATCTCCACGTCGTTGAGCACCGGCGCGATGGCCTGGCTCTCCAGCCCACCGCCGAGCGGGATCGAGACGGCGCCGGTCTGGGGATTGATGAACTGCGAGCGGGCCCGCCCGTCCCAGAACAGGTCGTCGCCATACGCGGCCATGATGTGCGAGTTGGTGCTGCGGGCGGTCACCTGGGTCTGCACCCCGAAGGATGCGCTGCGGAGGTAGTCGCCCATGGTCGTGGTGAGCGTCACGCCCGGCGAGCCGAAACCGTCGTCGGGCGTGTTGAAGACCAGGTCGGCGCCCGGGTGGCGCGCCCGGCGCGAGTCGCCGCCGCCCACGGCCGGCACATGGCAGGTGGCGCAGGCCGTGGTGTTGTCCATCGACAACTGCTCGTCGAAGAACAAGACCTTGCCCAGCAGGCGTTTGGACTCACTGAACAAGTTCTGGGGGGGAGTCGGCGGCGGCGGCAGCGCCGCCGGCGCGAGCGACAGCCACGCCACCGCCGCCGCCCCCGTGAACGCCAGCGGCAGGCCCGCCGCGGTCAGAAACCGCGCGGCACCCACCCGTCCACGACCGTTTGCCGACTTTCCCATTCCCGGACCCTCAGTGCGCCTGTCCAACGTAGCAGATGGCACGCGATTGCACGAGCCAATCGCGGCCCGGGAGGTGAGCGTTTGCGAACCGCCCACCCGGCCGACCTGGCGAATGAAAACCGGCCACCCGCCAGTTCGGGCGGGTGGGCGGTCGCTTGGGAGCGACGGGGGTTCTCCGCATCCCCGCGCGTCATCGCCCGACGTGCCGGGTTCAGCAGCCGGCCGCGAAGATCAAGATGTAGAAGAAGAAATCGTCGTTGTTCAGCACGCCGTTGCCCGTCCCATATCCCGGGGCGCCGGGGCGGATCGCGGTGTCCACGTCCAGCACCGTGCCGGTGCAGCCGTCGGCGGCCATCTGCAGCGACCACTGATAGGGCCCGAGGTCGGTGTAGACGTTGAGCAGCAGGAAGCACGAGGTGCCAGCAAAGTCGCTGGGCACCCACCAGGACGCGGTGTAGCGCCACTGGCCTGAGTTCACGCCGGTGCGGGTGCGGACGGCGTCGGCGCCCAGTCCAATCTCCATCGAGTTCGGCGCGCTGCGGGCGTGCGCGGTCGAGATGATGCCGAAGGCGGCCAGGGAGTTGTCCCAGCCCTTCCAACCGCCGGTCCCGTTGGGCCCGCCGGGCGAGTAGGAGTCGAAGTTGTCCAACCACTCGGCGCAGGCCACGGTGGGCACCAGCGTGAGCAGCGCGAGAGCGGCGCAAGAGCGCTTCATGACAGAATCCCCAGGCAGACGCGCCACGCAAAGCCCAACCCGGCCCCTCGGAAAGCACGCCACGAGGCCGCCCTCCGCGCGATGCGCGCGAACCCCGGTAACCATGCTGCGGAACCTGGGCGCGATGTCAACGCTAGATTCAGGAACTTGCGACGCGATACGGACGATCTTCGAACATCTCCGCAACTCGTTGCACAAAGGCGAGATGTGGACCGATTAGGCCCACACCCCGAGGTGATGCTGGGGTCAGTCAGGGGCATGTCCGCGGGGGCGTCGGCGCGCACGCGTCGCACCCCAGAGCAGCACGAGGCAAGCGGAGGTCGGTGTCGGGACCAGGTTGGCCTCCGTCCATTCAATCGCCTGTTCGTGCTCAAGCTCCGAGGAGTCCCAGTTGAACACGAGCCAGATCGGGTCGGAAGCCGCGATCGAAGTGTCCGATGCCCAGATCTCCAGTTCGAGCAGGTAGATGCCGGGGGAGTTGGTGGTCAGCTCATAGAAGGGGTGCTCGTCGAACCCGCCCTGCTGATGCACGCCCGCGTCGGAGACGACCGCGAAGCCCGGCACGATCACGTCGATCAGCGGCGTCAGCACCTGATTCGTGCCGGGGCCAGAGTCGTAAAGACGCATGCGCTGGCTGGCAGGCCCGCTCAGAAAGTCGTCGCCGTTCCACGCCCGCAGCGCGCTGCGGATGTTGAACCCCAGCGAGGTGCCGGGAGCGAAGCCTTGCCCGACGTTGTCGAACGGCCCGAGCCAGCCCGGCTCGTCGGTGAACACGAGCCCGCCCTGCTCGGCGAGCTCGCCCGCGAAGACCCGTTCGGGGAACTCGAACGAGTTCGGATACAGCGAGTGATCGCCCAACCCGGTCACGACCTTGTTGTTGATGTTGGTGATGGCGATGTCGCCCTCGTGGGCCAGGGCGAGGGGCGCGAGCGACGCGACGATCAAGATGAACGGACGACTATGCATGGTGATCTCTCTCATTAAAATGGGATGGATGGTGATTCGGCAAACCAGATACCTGGGTGGGACGCCCGTGGCTCTGAGCGGCCATGCTCGAACCGACACTGCAATCGACGACCCTCCTTTCTCCCGGTCTTTAGCGTGGTCGCGCAGCGCCTCGACCACGCCACGCCCAAGCACCAACAGCGCTTCAGCACCCCGCCGCGAACAGGGCGAGGTAGTAGAAGAAGTCGTCGTTGTTGAGGACCCCGTTGGGTACGCCGTAACCAACCGAGCCGGGGATGGCCGTCGTGGTCGTGTCGGCCACCGCGAGATTGCCGGCCGCGAACTGCGAGAGGTAGTAGAAGAAGTCGTCGTTGTTGAGCACGCCGTTGGGCGTGCCGTACCCCGGCTGGCCCGGCACGGCCACGGTGGTCAGATCGGGCGGGCACGGGTTGGCGCTGATCGGCAGATTCGCCGTTGCCCAGGCCAGCGCGACATTGAACGCGCCCACATCGCCGCCCTGCCTGAACACGATCCAGAACGGATCGGACGGGCCGATCGCTGCGCTGTTGCTCCAGAGCCGCAGGTTGAGCAGGTACGCGCCGTCCGAAGCCGGGGCGGTAAGCGTGAAGCCGAAGTGCTTGTGGTACTCGCCGCTGGCCGAGACGCTGGCCGACAAGCCCGGCACGACCGCTGCGGCGGGCGGGGTTGAGATCGGGCCGAGCACGCCGAAGCGGATGTCGATCCGCTCGGCGGGAATGGTGCCGAAGTTCGCACCGTTCCACTTGCGCAGCGCGTCGAGGATGTCAAAGCCGATCTGCGAGCTCGGTGGGAACACGCCCGGGCCCGAGTCAAAGCCCGGATCGTTGGTGAAGTTGGGCTGCTCGCCGAACACCCCGGCGTGGACGAGCACGGGGAAGTCGGGGAGTGATCCGCCAACCGGGAACGCGCCGGTCTGGATGCGGGCGGACGTGCCCGACGGCCGGATGATGACGTCGCCGACGTGCTGCGCCAGCGTCGGCGGCGCGATCAGGAGTACGAACGCAGAAGAGACCAGAGCAGAGCGCGAGAGGTCGAGAACTGGTGTGGACATTGGATGCTCCTCACTCGGCCAGAATGGGGCCGATTGGGATCGTGGTGAAAGACTGAGTGAACTCGTGTGGACGCCCGAACCGTCCGGCTCAAACAGCCGCACGCGTCGGTGGCCTTTCTAATGCGCCAAATCGGGATCAAAGTTGTTGTCATCAAACGAGCGATACACCTGCCTGAACCGCTGCACCCCGGCGTGCCCATCCAGAAAGCCATACGTCGCCATCGCCTCGAACGAGCGCGGTTTGCCGCCCCAGGCCGCCACATCCATCTCATCGCTCGCCACGCCCGGTTCATTGCCCGGCCCGGCCGAGGGCCAGTCCTCAACATGAACATGGTCGGCCTTGGCGAACGCGCTGATGGTGTTGCCCGGTGGCCGAGGCTGGCCCTGGGTCATCATGAGAAAGTGGACGGTGGCCGCGGGCGAGGGGATATGCTCGATCGCGTCGTATCGGGCACGCCGCATGAACGCCGGGTCGGGCTGCTTCGACCGCGTCGTGTAGTTGTTCAGTCCGTACGACGTCCACCGCGCCAGCGCGCTCTCGGGCGGGTTGTTCGAGGGATCGCCGTCGGTCAGCAGGTCGAGAGCCTGAGCGAGCGTCAGGCCGGGGTCGTTCCCGCCCTGAGAGATCGGCCACGCGGGGCTGGCATCGCCCGGCGAGCGAAGCGCGATGCTTGCCCCGTAACTCGCCGCCAGCACCACCGGCCACGCCCGCGAGGCATCGCCCACGCCGCCATGATCCAGACCGGCGTCGACGAAATATCCTCGGTTGTCGTCGTAGTACATGGTGTGCGCCAGCTCAAGCTGTCGCACGTTGGACAGGCACACCGCCGAGCGCGCCGCTTGCCTGGCGTGCGACAGCGAAGGGAGCGCAATCGCCAGCACCACCCCCACCACCGCGATCACCACGAGCAGCTCGACAAGCGTGAAGCCACGACGCCGCGGGCGCACTGCCCGCGCGAAGCCGGAACGGGCCATGGCAGGTTCCTCATCGGCGCGCCATCGCGCCAGGTGCGGTCTGAAAGTCACGATGGAGAGCGGATACGACGCGCGGGGCGTCCCACGTCACCAACGCCCACACGCGGGGGCGTGATGCCAAGAACCCAGGCCCGCGCCGGCAACCAACCTCATCACGCGTCCGCACCGCCCCGCACCCAGGCCACCCGGCCCGCGCGGAACAACGATCGGCGGGGCTCACGACCCGAGAGGGGGTCCGCGTGATCTGGACTCCAGTGGCCCGTCCATGCACACCGCCCGATCGGCGCGACACACCGATCGCCACACCCCGAACCCGATTGCCGGCCCCTCGGGAACCGCCGGCGGCGCCGACGCAACCCTCGCGCGCGCGATCAGCTCGCACAGCCCGCACCCGTCGTGGTCGCCCGGGTCGTGCGCGGGGAGCGCGGGCCCGCCCCCCTCATCCTGCACGTCGAGGGCCGCGCTGGAATCGCCCGCCTGCCAGGCGTGGGCGCGCCCGCCCTGGAGGGCGTGCTCGGCGGCATGCGACTGACCCGCCCGGCACGCCCGCGGCAGATCCCCGCGGTACACATGCCCGCTCGCCTGATGATGCACGCGCTCGTGCCACGCGGACGCGAAGACCGGCAGCAGCAACGAGAGCGACACCACCACCGCCGTCCACGCGGCGTAGGTCGATCGAACTGGACCGCTCCGGGTCATCGCTGGGACCAGTATACCGCCACGCCGGGCGTTGTCAAGAATCGAATCTCAATAAGAGAACGGGCGATCGCTCCGCCGCGGGCACGCCCGTCCCTGGGCGTGCTGTGGGCGCACCCGCGCCCGACGATGGGCGTGCCACGCGCTGCTCGCCAACCGCGTGCGCTTCCTCTCAGCACCCGGCGGCGAAGATCGACAGATAGAAGAAGAAATCGTCGTTGTTCATCGTGCCGTTCGGGGCGCCATAGCCCGGCGAGCCGGGGATGGCGGAGTTGGTCATGTCGCAGACGGCGAGGTTGCCGGCGGCGAACTGCGAGAGGTAGTAGAAGAAGTCGTCGTTGTTGAGGATGGAGTTGGGCGTGCCGTAGCCAGGGGAGGCGGGGATGGCCGAGGTGGTGAGGTCCGGTCGGCAGGTTGGCGCGTTGCACGCGCCGGGCTGGCCGCAGACGGTGCCCGCGCCGCCCCAGACGCCCTGCAGCTGCTGGCAGGTGCTCTGGTTCAGGTTCGCGCAGGAGCCGAGCGACGGGATGCAGCAGGAGCCGGTGGGAGCGGTGCAGGTGACGAACTGGCAAAGGCTGCCTTCGCCCTGGTAGGTGCCGCCAGCGCTGATGCAGTTGCCCTGAGACATCTCCTGGCATCCGCCGCTGCTGAGGCAACACGCCCCAAAGCCCGGCAGGCAGTTGACGCGGGTCCATGTGGTGCGCATGACCCAGTCGCCGGTGGGACGGCAGAAGAAACTGAGGTTGGAGAACCGGGACCAACCGCCGTTGGGCGGGCAGCCGAACGGGCCACAGTTCAGGCCGTTGAGCCAGTTGTTTCCGGACTGCTGGAGCCCGCTGCCGGCGGGCGGCGCGGGATCGGTGGTCGGGAAAATGTTGAGGTTCGAGGGCGAACCCGAGACGCACGGGTTGGCCGAGGGGGCGTTGAACTTGTCGATGCGGAACGCGATGCTGAACTGGCCCGTTCCGCTCGGGTTCTGCACGATGATCTGCTCGGGATCGCTGGGATCAATCTGGAAAACCAGGTGCAGGCCCTGCGTCCCGGGCCCGAGGCGTGCGTGCGGAAGCAGCTCATCATCGCTCGACCACTCGGCGATCAGCGTGCCGGTCTGCGGCGTGCCCTCGTAGACCAGCACGCTCCACTCGGCGACGCACTGGACCGTCGCGTTGGTCGTCGCCCAGAACGTCTCGATGGTGTCGAGGCGCAGCGGGAAGTGGTCCGCGGGCAGGGTGTACGTCGCGGCCTGGCTCTCACCCTGCGAGAAACCCATCTGCAGCGTGTACGACCCGGGCTGGAAGTTCTTGTCGGTGTGGGCCGACAAGCCGGTACAGGCCTCGGGCACCGGATTGCCGGGCGCGCCCGGCGCGTGGTTCAGCGCCCATTCGACCTGGTTGTAGTTGGTGCCCAGTGATGAGACGTACATGTGCTTGATCGAGTCGATCCGGACCGTCTGCTCGAGCGTGGCCCGCTGCAGCGCGGACTCGACCGGCGGGGCGACCGGGGCGGGCCCGGCCGTCGGGCCGGGCTGCGCCAGAGCGACCTGCGTGAGCAGACCGATGCCAAGGGCCACGCTCGCGCGGGCCACGACGTCCATGCCTCGCCCCATCTTCATGTCGCGATCCCTTTCGGCTCCCTGGATCGACGACGGCCCGGCCCCAACAGCCCTGCCGCCGTCCCAGAGTGCTTCCCCCATTGTCCAGATACGCGGCCCGGATGCAAGCGGGTCCGGCCCATCCACGCCCGATAGCGTGGCGGGCCTCACCCTTCAAGGGCGGCTTGCCGGCTCATTCCTCCACGCCAAACTCCTCGTGCGAGTGTTCCTCGTGCTCGTGCAGGCGTTCCAGCACGTCCTTGGCGGTCGCCGAGTCGCCTTCCATCACCGCCTCCTCCAGCTCGAGGGCCATGCCCAGGGCTTCCATCAGGTGCTCGCGGAACTCGCCCCGGGCCGCCGCCGCGTCACCGCCAAAGTGCGCCAGGCCCTCGGGCGGGAACTCGTGCGTCGGGACATGGAACTTGGCCGCCAGGAACCCCTCCTGCAGCGCCTGCACCTGCCTGAGGTCCTCGGCCTGCGACGCCGCGTTGAGCGCCGAATCTTCCAGCGCGTGGAACGCCGTCTCGACGTTGTTCATCGCACGCCCCAGCGGCAACCGCCCACCGCCGCCGCCACCCCCGGGCCCGCGAAGATTCGCCGATCCGGCCTCCAGTTCCGCGCGATCGATGAACCCGTCCGTATTGGCGTCGAACCGATCGAAGTTCCGCTCCGCGAACTGCGGCGGAACTTCCGAACGCGCCAGCTTCCCGTCGCCGTTGGCGTCACCGCTCATCAGGCGATCGATGAACTGCTGCGGGTCGAAGTTCCCCCCCGGCCCGCCGGGCTGCCCGCCTCCGCCGCCGGGCTGGCCAGGGATCCGCGGAATGTTGGGCACGCTCGGCATCCCGCCCCCGGGCTGGGCGATCGCAAAGCCGCACGCGGCGACCACGAGGGCGATCGGAAGAGCAACGACAGGCGCAACGGGACGCGGCATGGGTGGTCTCTGTGCAGGCGGACACGGGATCGCCGCACGCCCGACAACGGGGCGCGGCGAGAGCAGGGTAACGCCTTGCTCGCCTCGACGATTGCCCGTCGCCGCACGCCGCTTCCCGTGAGCGACTAAAGTTCCGTGAAGCCGCCAAGCCCGCCGATCTGGATGCCCAGCCGGAACCAACCCGGCCCCGGAGCGTCACACACCGGGCGCTCGGCGGCCCTCGTGCGGTGCTCTTGGGGGGTTTGTCGGATTTTGGGGGCAGGATCGGGCCAGCCGCGCGCCGGGAAGGGCCGCACGCCGCGGCAGGCCGCACTCGCCCCGAAGCCCGTACACTGGACCAACGATGCACACACTGTTCTCCGGCGTGATCTCCACACCTCTGTGGCTGCTGGCGCAGATCGAGGAAGCCACGGGCGCCGACGCGGGTGATGCCGCCGCTCGCCCCCGCACACTCTGGACCTACGTCCAGGAGGGCGGGGCGATCTCGTACATCATGATCCTGCTGTCCGTCGTGGCGCTGGGTGTGGTCATCCGCAACCTCATCATGCTGCGATTGTCTCGTCTGGCCCCGCGCGGCATCGTGTCGCGGCTAGAGGAGCTGCTGGCCGCCCGCAATCTGGGCGGCGCGATCGCGTTCTGCCGCGAGCCGGAGTACGCCTGCTTCATCACGAGCGTCATGGACTCGGCCATCACGCGGGCCGCCCGGTCGGACTTTGGCATGATGGAGTTCCGGGCGGGCGTCGAGGAGGCGGCCCAGGGCGAGGCCGACGAACTCCACCGCATGAACGACATGATCGGCGTCATCGCCGCGGTTGGCCCCATGCTCGGGCTGCTGGGCACCACGTTGGGCATGATCGGCGCGTTCCGCACCATCGGCTCGCTCGAGGGCGCCGCACGCTCGAACGAACTGGCCACCTTCATGTCGATGGCCCTGGTGAACACGGCCCAGGGGCTCATCGTCGCCATCCCCTGCACGGTCGCGTTCAGCCTCTTCCGCCGCCATGTTGACGCGATGCTCAAGCGAATCACCAACGACCTCGAGCAGTTGATCGCGGCCGCCTCCGGGCCCGAGCAGCGCGCCGGCGGGGCGCGCCCGGTGGCGCAGGGCGGCGGCGCGGGCCTTGGAGCGACCGGCGCCGTGCGGGCGGTGCGCCCGACGTGAACCTCAACCGCCACCACCGCCAGAAGGAAGCATCTTTCGACCTCACGCCGATGGTCGACGTGATCTTTCTGCTCATCATCTTCTTCACGCTCACCTCGCAGTTCTCCAGCACGCAGCGCACGCCCATGGACCTGCCGCGCGAGGAGGGCGAGCCCGACGCGCCCAGGCAGACCACGCAGCTGGTCATTGACCTCGATCAGCACGGCGGGGTCTCGTTGCTGGGCCAGTCTTACGACCTGGCGACGCTGGGCACCGTGCTGGCCGGTCGGCAGTTCGCGGTCGAGGGCCAGACCGCCCCCGCCGGCAACAGCTCGGGTGGCGGCTCGGGCGATCCGTCAGTCGAGCAGCCCGTCGACGTGGTCATCCGGGCCGACCGCCGCTGCTCGACGGCCAACCTCAACGCGCTCGCGCAGGTGCTCCTGCGCGTGGGTGTGAGGCGATGGAGTCTGGCGACCAGTAGCGATGGGGGTGGCGCATGACCGCTTGCCGCGCGCGCTGCGGGACGTGCCCGCGATCGTGGCTTTGCACGCTCGGTGCTCCCCCGGTCAATCCGCAGCGCGCCGATCGCTCAGGGCAGCGATCGGGGGCACGGGGAGGGTTCCCATGCGCCTGACCCGCCGCGAATCCGCACGCTTCGAGCTCGAGAAGGCCCGCCTGCCGCTGGTGGCCTTCATCGACGTGATCCTGTTCCTGCTGTTCTACTTCATCATCGCGGGCAATATCGCGGCCGAGGAGGCCACGCTCTCGACCACGCTGGGCACAGCCCAGGGGCGATCGACCTCGCTGCTGCAATCGCAGACTCTCACGATCCAGATCGAGGGCGGGCTCGCGGTCTATCGCATGGGCGACCGCGAGATGCGGGACCGGGCGGGTCTGGCCTCGGTGCTGGACCGCCTGCCGCGCGAGGCGGGGATCATTGTCAAGCCCGAGCCAGACGTGCCGGTCGAGGCGATCGCGATGGCGGTGCAGGTCGCCAAAGACGCGGGATTCACGCGGATCAGTTACGTCGTGGGCGGCAGTTGAACCAAGCCGCCTGAGAAGGGTGGCATGGTTCCGGCTCGGCGGAGCCATGCACGACCAACCCCACGCAAAGATCATCTGCGGACCCACCCGCGCATCGGTCCACTCACATGCCTGCTCGCAGCAGCACGCAGGCAGCCCGTCAGCCACCGCCGGGCGCGGGCTGGATCGGCAGCATCGCCGGCGCGGGCTGCGGGACGGCTGGCTCGGTCGCCACGGGCTCACTCACCGCGGGCTGGGTCGGCGCGGGCGCGTCAGGCGACGCTGCCCCCGCTTGGTCGCTGCCCGATTCGCTCCAACTCTGCGAGTGCCGTGCCCACCAGTCCTTGGCGTAGTCCGAGGTCTCGCCCGGCAGATAAGGCCAGTGCGGCGACTCATCCACGCCCGGGACCACGAACTTGATGCGGTTGCGCTCCAGGGCCGTCCCCTGGGCCGCGTACCACTCGGCGATCGAGATGTTGTACGACACCAGCGTGGCGATCTCGTCGCGCTCGGAGTTGGCCAGCGCCTCCTGCCGCCCGAGTTCCAGGTCGAGCCGCTCGGGTGAGACGTCTGTGATGAGTTCGCTCTGAAGCCTCAGCGAGCGGAGCACCTCGCTGGCCGCGATCCGCGCCAGGCGGGTGCGGATGATGAGCTGGTAGTTGGTGCCGACGTTGTCGAGCGCGGTCTTCACCTCGCTGGTGACCGCCTGGATCGTGTTCTGGTACGAGATGACCGCCTGGCTGCGCTCGAGCCGCCGGCGCCGCAGCACGGCCTCCGCGTCGCGATTGCCCAGCGGCTGCTCGTAGAAGAACCCGATCACCCACGACCCGAAGTCGCCCTCGGCCACCCGCTCGTAGGCCTGGCGGGTCGTGTCTTCCAGCCCATTGAGCCTCGCCTGCAGGCGCAGGTCCAGCTGCGGACGCCGCTGGTTGTTGGCCACCAGCTGCCTGACGCCGGTATCGTCGATCGAGAGGACCGACTGCGCGACCTCGGGCCGGCGCTCGATGGCGGTGAACAAAGCCTCGCCCAGGTTGTAGGTGATCGCCTCATCGACCGGCCTGTCCACCGGCAGGATCAGGATCTCGGACCCGGTCGGGATCGCCGGGTCGTTCATCAGCGTCTTGAGGCGGTCGCTGGTCCGCCGCAGCGTGTTCTGGGCGCGGATCACGTTGGCCTGACGCTCAATGACGCGGGCCCGAGCGTTGGCGATGTTCGCCGGATTCACCCCGAAGTCCCGCGCCTCCATCTTCCGCGAGATCTCCTCGCCGCGATCGACCAGCCGCTGCAGGATCATCACGTCGTGGTACGCCTGCCACAGCTGCCAGTATGTCGCCTCCACGTCCCGGGTCAGCTGCAGGAGTTGCCGCTCGAGCAGCGCGATCTGGTTGCGCTCGGCGTTCCGCGCCAGCCGCAGCGGCGCGAGCGCCACATCGGACCCGAAGTCACGCATCAGCGGCTGGTCATACTGGAACGACCAGTTCAGGCTCGTGTTCTGAGAGCCGCGAGCGATCGTGCCGTTCTGCCGCACCCGCGTGTACGAGATGTCCTGCTGGATGCTGAACGCCGCGCCATTGCCCAACTGCCGCCGAAGCCCCGCCCGCGAGTTGACGATCTCCCGCGCGCTACGGCTGATCGTCGCCGTGCCGCTCAGGTTCTGGTCGTCCAGCCACGACCGCTCGATGTTCGCAAACAGCACCCAGTCGAACGCGGCCTCGGCCTGTGTGATCTGGGCCTGCGCCACCGCCGGTCCCAGTGCCGCGAACTGCAGCTCCAGGTTGTTCGCCACCGCCGACCGCATCGCCCGCTCCAGCGACACCCGGGCCGTCCTGGGATCCTGCCCCAGCAAGTTCAGGCCAAGCGGCAGAACTCCCGCCTGGCTCGGGTCATAGGAGTCAGGCCCGCCCATCCGGGCCAGTTCTTCCGGGAAGTACTTGTCGGGCGGAATCCGCAGGTCCGCGATCGAACCGGCCCGCTGGGTCACCAGCGGGTCGGGCTGCGTCTGGGCGTCGGCCAGTTCGCGCCGAACGGCATCCACGACCGCACGCCGGAGCGCGTTCTCGGGTTCCTGGTTGATGGGCGTCGTGCAGCCGCCCGCCGCCAGAACCAGGGCCAGCGCCCCCGCGCCTGACCACCGGCTCCGCCACTCCCGCCGGGCAGCCCGGGGTTGGCTGGCGAACTTCATGCCCCCAGGACGATTGGCCCGAATCACTGGCCGCATCGAGAAACTCCTGCGGTCGGGCTCGGCGTGGTCAAGGTGACGCGCCGGCCTTGTCGGTTGCGGGGAAGAACTGTGGGATTCGTGTGCATTTGAGCGTCGGAGGCTTGGCAAGGGCTAAACTCCGCCGCTTCGACGCTCCGTGTCGGCCCTTGCGGGCGCGGCTGGAGGTCCACCGGGGTTCCGGCGGACCAAGGCGACTCCGGATGAGACGCCCCAGTTCACGCGCTCCATCGTGTGCCCGCCTCGCCTGGGTTCAGCCTGTCATCAGGTCTGTGCTCAGAAAGTCGGGACGCATCATACCCGCCGAGTTGCACGCCGGTCACATAGACCCCCATGCAAACCGGCGACGGACTTGATGACGATGGCAAGGGCGGTGGACGGCACGGGCGACAAGAAGGAGCATGCTCATGAAGGACCGTGCCATGAACCTTCGCACCAACCTGCGTCGCTCCATCACCGCTCTGGCCGCCACTGCCGGCCTCGCAGGTGGCGGAGCACCCTGGCTCGCGCCGGCGGCCCTTATCGCCGTCCTCGCCAGCCCTTCACTCGCTCAGGAGCGGATCCAGGCCGTCGAGCCCTTCTTCATCGTCGTGACCCAGGATCAGGCTCCGCTGCTCGCGGGCCAGGTTGAGACCCACTACCGCGTCGCCCTGCTGCCCGTCGGACAGATCGTCCGCGTCGACCACACCGTCGACGGCTGGGTCCTGTGCAACTACCCCGCCAACGCCACCGCCTTTGTCCGCGCCACCGAGGTCACTCCCTCGCCTGATGGCCGCACCGTCCGCACCAACGTCCCCACCCGCCTCCGGGCCGCCAATCTCGAGTCCAACAGCGCGGCCTCCTGGGCCACGCTGCTGGCCGACCCCATGTCTCCCTTGCCCGCGGGCACCGAACTCCGCGTGGTCAATGTCGAGAACCGCCCCGACGGCACCCCCGGCTTCTTTCGCGTCGCCGCCCCGTCCCAGGCCCGTGGGTTCCTGAAGGCGGGCCTGTTCCGCAATGCCACCCCGCAGGAAACCCAGGACTACCTGAACCGCGTCGCGATGGGCACCCAGGGCTCGGAAGCCCCGGGGTCGGACCCCGCGGCGCCGACGACCACCCCCAGGCCGGCGACCAACACCCCCACCACGCCCCCAGCACCCGCGTCCAACACCAACACGCCGGCGACCGCGCCCACCAACTCGAGCGCGACACCCTCGGACCCTGGCGTCAACTCCTCGCTGCTCTCCGAACCTGTCGTCCCCGCGCCGGGCGATCGCATTGCCGATCCCGCGCCGTTGGTCATCGACCAGAGCGGCACCATCACCGGCGGCGCCTCGCCCGATGCCGTGCCGCCCTCCACCGACCCCGTCGTGCTGACGGTGGACGGGCTGGAGGCCGCGTTCCGCGAGGTGCTAAAGCAGCCGATCCGCGAGTCGGAGGTCGAGGAGCTCATCGCCCGCTTCGAGCAGGTCATGAACTCCCTTGGCGAGTCGCCCGAGGACCAGCGCCTCAAGGGCGCGCTCCGCCAGCGGGCCGAAGTCCTCCGCCTGCGCCGCGACTACCGCGACAGCCTGGTCGCCCTCGACACGGGCCAGAGCGAGGCCAAGGCCATCGCGCTGCGCGCCTCCGAACGCATCGACTGGCTCCGCACCCAGGGCGGCTACGCCGTCATCGGACGCCTCGTCCCCTCCACCATCTACGACGGCTCATCAGGCCCGCTGATGTACCGCGTGGTCGCGGTCAACACCGACGTGCCGCGCACGCTCGCGTACGTCCGCATGGACGACGAGTTCACGCTGCCGCAACTCATCGGCAAGGTGATCGGCGTCCGCGGCCAGGTGACCATCGAGCCCTCGATCGGCACCCGAATCGTCCAGGCCGAGTCCGTCGACGCGATCGACGTGGGCAACTGAACACAGCCGCGTGCTTGAGCACGCGAGGTATTCGGTGGCCACAGTTCTCCCGCGATCCCTTCGGACGCGGAGCGTGGTCGTTTCATGCGCCAGCCGCCTTGGCGAGCCCGCACCCGCGGCTCTGGTCTCAAAGGCTTCCCCCCTCAACTCCGTGAAACTCCTGTGGGCTCGCACGCCGCGAGACCGACCAGAAGCAGGACGCCATGGAACCGGACCAGATCGAACCCAAACTGAAGCGAGCCACGCGACGTCTCGCGCTGCGACGCTTCGTCCTCGGACGCACCCACCGCGCCACCGCAGACGCCTACTACAAGGCCGGAATCCTCTACGACCAGCACGGGGACAACGACAAGGCCGCCCGCTGCCTTCACGCCGCCGAACGCATCCACCGCAAACGCCCGGGCCACCCCGCGGTCGCCCTTGATCTCTACGCAATCGGCCTGTACCAGGCCCAGTCGGGCGAGCGACGCCGGGCCGTCCAGTCGCTCGAACGAGCCCAGAAGATCCTCGCGGCCCGCCTGACCGCCGACCCCGCCGCCCGCTCCCCCGAGCCCGAGGGCCCCTCGCTCCGCCTGCGGCTGGGGAATGTGCTCTCCGCCATGGCCGACGTGCTTCGCGAACTCGACATCCGCGGGCGGGCCCGCACCTGCGGCGAACAGGCCTTGGCCATCATCATGCAGGAACTAGCCGCAGATTCCCCCAGTCCTGCGACGCTGCCCGCGACCTCTCCCGCATCGGCGTCGATCCGCTCGCCCTGGGGTCCGAGAACTGGGCGGAGAACCCGCAGCGACCGCGCTGGCCCACGCCTATCGCCACGCCCACGGCAGCGAGCCCGTCCCCGAGCCGATGACCTGACCGATCGCGCGCTCAGACCGAGCGCCGGTCGGGCCAGTGTGGTGGCCGGTGTGGTGGCCGCAGTGGTGGTCGGTGTGGTGGGAGGTGGCCATGCGACGATCCCGCGCTCTCGGACCTCGCCTCGTGAGCCAGATCCGCCCCTTGGGTGCCACGCTCCCGGCGCTGCTCCTGCTCGCCTCCTGCGGCCCATCACCAACTCCCCCCACTCCCGACCCGTTCCAGCCGACCCGCCCGACCAACAAGGGTTCCATGGCCGATGCCGTGCGCCAGGCCCATGAACGATCTGCCAATGGCCCGCCCAAACCAGTCCGGCAGATCGTCGCGGTGACCGGGCCGCCCGAAGCGCCGATCCAGATGTTCGAGCCCGAGCCGCCGCCCGACGCCGCCACCAGCCGCCAACTCGTCCTCGACTACCTGGCCGCGATGGGCTCACTCCTGAGCGAACTCGACGGCATCTCCAGCGGCAGACGCGGAGACTCGCTCGCCTCCGTGGCGGCCAGATCCGACCAGGTCCGCGCCAGCCTCGACCAGCTTGTGAGCATGCCGCCCGAGTCCCGCCGCGCGATCGACGCCGAACTTGGCGACCAGATCACCCGGGTTCGAGAACGCATGACCGGCCTCGTCGAGTCTCTTGGCCGAGACGACGCCCGCCGCCCGATCGTCAATCTCGTCGCCGACCTGCGGCTGCTGGATTGAGTCGGGATCGCGGGTAGCCAGCGGCCCGCTTGGGCGACGCACACCGCGTTCGCTGGAAGCACAACGCGCGGCGAGCCTCGCCAGCCTCTCGGCTTCGCGTTCTTCGCGTCGTGCGCGTCGTGCGCATTGAACTCCAACCCGCAGCCACCACCGTCCCCCACTCGCCGTCCGCGGCACGCCACACGGTCGCGCCCCGCTTACGGCGTGCAGCCCGCCGCGTACCGATCCGTGTACTTCAGGAAGTCATCCCCGTTCCACACCCCCAAAGGCCACACCAGGTCCGCCCGCGGATCCTTCGCCACGTAGAACTCGAGGAACAGGAAGAAATCCTCCGACGTCAGCCGCCCGTCGCGGTTGAAATCGGCCGGGCAGCCCGTCACCGGATTGCCCGACGGGTTGTTGAACGCCGCCGCCATCGCCACCGCCCGCCCGGCGTCGAGCCGCCCGTGCCCATACTGCGGGTCCCAGCCATCGGGCCCAAGGTCGTCGGTGGTGGCCAGCAGGATCATCCGCGTCTGGGCCGCGCTCAGCCACGGGTTCACGCTCATCACCATCGCCGCCACCGCCGCCACATGCGGCACCGCCTGCGATGTGCCCGACTTATACTGATAGGTATTGGGCGCGAACCATTGATGCCAGGTCGAGATGATCTCGTACCCGGGTGCCACCACGTCAAGTTCCGGCCCGGTCGCGCTGAAGTTCACCAGCACATCCCGGTTGTCCGTCGCCCCCACGCACAGAACCTCGGGGAAACGCCCCGGAGCCACGATCGGCGACGAGGGCACATTGCCCGACGACGCCACGATCAGGCACCCCTGGGCCGAGGCGTACTGGATCGCCGAGGTGAGCGCCGCATTGGGTGAGTTGAACCCGATCGAGATGCTCAGGATGTCCGCGTCGTGGTCCGCCGCCCACACGATGCCGCTGGCCACCCAGTCCATCCAGATCGAGCCCGCGGCGTTGCTCACCTTGACCGGCATGATCCGCGCCGTGGGCCACACCCCGGCAACTCCCACCCCGTTGTTCGAAACCGCCCCGATGATCCCCGCCAGATGCGTCCCGTGCGATGAGTTCTCGTCGCCCGTAAAACTGGTGTTCAACGCCGTGTTCCAGCCCGGCACAAGCCGCCCGGTCAGGTCCGGGTGGTTCGCCACACCCGAATCCAGCAGCGCCACCACCACGGGCCGACGATTCACGAACCGCGACCACGCTTCCGGCGCATCGATGTCCGCGCCCGCGACGCCGATCTGCCCCTGCACCGACTGACCCGTGTTCCTCAGCGCGAACTGCGAGCCGAACAGCGGATCGCTGGGGATCGAGAACTCCACCGCATGGTCCGTGAAGAAGCCCGCGGAGAGCGGCTCGACCACTTCAACCACAGAGACACAGGCCGCCAGCACCGCCAGCATGTCCCCCGCCGCCGAAGGATCCGCGAGAGTCAGCACAAAGTCGCGGTCCATGCCTAAGGAGGAGGCCAGGTCGGGCAGGGCGGGAGTGACGGTCAGGAACGGTGCGAGATCAGCCGGGCCGCCCGCGTTGAGCGCGCCCTGCACCGCCATCACATGCGCCGCCGCCGCCGCCGGTGCCTCGACCAGCCACGACCCCGCCACAACTTCGTGCAGCCTGACGCCGGGGCGCACGCGCACCACCAGCCGCGGGGGCGCGCCCGCCGTCCCGCCCGCCAAGGCCACCAACGCCGCGTGCGGGTTGCCCGCGACATCCGCCCAAACCGGCGCGGCGAGCAGCGCGACCACGACCGCGCCCAACGTGAAACTGTGCCGATAGCCCACGTGCGTCTCTCCCGCCAAGGAGCGTGTCCGCTCCAAAGATGAAAGTACTGTAACACAATCGTTCTGGGACGCAATGCCCAACCCTCATGGTGGACCAGACTTCACGCGACGGTCGGGTATGAGTTGCCTGGCGATTCCGACCGACTCACCCGGCCAAGGCCGTACCTGACATCAACAGGACGCGCGAGATGCACTGTTATCGGACTTTTGGTACACCAACTTTTTTCCAATCCATCCTCGTCCGAGAGCAGGACTGGGCACTCTGCAAACTGTTTTCCGGAATTACCGGTCCATGCCTTGACAACCGTCCGGGAACTTGCGACACTTGTGGTCGTGTGTCCGTGGAAGCGGACTTGTTCGGAGGAGACCGCCGGCTTCGTCCCGCGACAAGATCGCGGGAAGCGTTGAACAACGGGCTCGGGAGGCTCGAAGTCAGCGTTCAGACCGGCCTATCGGCGTCGTGAGCCGAGGAGAAGAGAGACATGAAGATCACTATGGGTTGGGGCGTGCGTACGGGGATCGCGGCGGGCGCGGTCGCTCTCATCGCGGGTGCGGCCAGCGCGGGGCTGTCCCACATCATCCTCCAGATTCAGGCCGACGTGAACGGGCAGGTCGGCACCTTCTCCGTTCCCCAGAGCGCCGGTACCTGGACTGGCACGTCCTTCTCGTGGACGCTGGCGGCCCCCACGCCCATCATGTCCCGCACCGGTTTGCAGCTGGGCATCGTGACCGATGCCTCCGTCTTCGTCATCGAAGACCCGGTCGTCGCCGTGAACTTCAATATCGTCTCGACCGCGGCCAACACGAACTTCACGATCGCCTCCCCGCTGCTCTCGTTCCCGACCATGACCGGTGCGGTGGGCGCGGCCTCGGCGGCCGTCTCCGTCACCGACCTGTTTGGCGATGGCGCGACCCTGACCCCCTCGGGCGGCGGCGCGTACTCGGCCGAGTACAACGGCCTGGTCCCCACGGGCACCAACTTCGCCACCCTGCTCGACAGCGCCGTCACCGCTGGCGCCTTCAGCACCGCGACCGCGAGCGATGAGTTCCCCGGCGGCGGGCTCTTCGCCCCCATCGCCGGCAACATCAGCGACATCAGCGCCCGCTGGCAGTTCACACTGTCCCCCGATGACCTGGCCTCCGGCACCGGCGTGTTCACCGTCGTTCCCGCCCCCTCCGCTCTGGCGGTGGTCGCGGTCGGCGGGCTGCTCGCGGGTCGTCGTCGCCGCTGAGTCCTTTGCGTCCGGGTTGGCCCGGGCCGCTCGAAAGAGCCCCGCACAATCCGTCCGACTGTCGGGTCCGAGGTATCGAGACATCGCCGTGCGGCGGGGAAGAGAGAGCCCCTCGTACGGAGACCAGAAGAGAGACCACGCTTCCCGATTCCCTCGGGGAGCGATGAATGGAGAGCAGAGGAATGTCTCAGCGTAATCGGCTCGGCGGTTTGGCTGGCGCGGCTTGTGTCGCGCTGCTGGCCGGGATGCCCGGCGTCGCCCACGCGGGCTTCAGCGATCCCGCCCTCGTCTTCACCGCCACCAACCTGACGGGCACGGGCTCGATCAGCATCACGCTTGCCCAGGGTTCGGCCCTGCCGGGCGGCGGATGGCAGTGGTCGCTGGCCGGCCCTCCGGTCCCGATCCTCACCGGCGGCGGCGCCCTCATCGGCACCATCACGTCCGGCAGCATCACGATGAAGGACTCTGGCGGCCTGGTCGCGACGAGCTTCGCCGTCACCGCTGGCAACTCGGCGACAAACTTCCAGATCTCCAGCGGAGAGGTCTTCTTCCCCGCCCAGCTCAATCCCTTGGGGCGCGCCTCCGCGGGCATCACCGTGACCGACAACACGGGCAACGGCGCCTCCGTCACGGGCAACCGCCCAGGCGGAACCGTGTTCGGCGCGCACTACAACGGACCCGCCCCGGCCGGGCTTCTGTTCTCGAACCTGATCGCCGGCCCACTCAACGAGCCGAATGGCTTCGGCTCGGAGTCCACCAGCCAGTCCTTCCCCGCCGCCCCCGGCGCGTTCACCCCGATCGCGGGCAACGTCACCAGCATCTCCTCGCTCTGGGACTTCACCGTCACCAACAACGACCAGGCCTCCGGCACCAGCGTCTTCGTGCTGATCCCGGCTCCCGCCAGCCTCGCGCTGCTGGGAATGGGCGGCCTGATCGCCGGTCGCCGTCGCCGCTGATCACGTCCTCACCTCGAACACTCAACCGGGCCGATTCATCGGCCCGGTTGTTTTTTTGGACCCCATCGATCTCGTCACCACCCGCGCCCGAGGCGGGTGGCGTCCCGGGAATCGCCCGCTCCACCCGAGCAGCAACCCGCGCGGGACAGGCCTCCGGTTGCTTCTCAAACCCAGAGTGATACGGATCGTCGTTGCGACTCGGGCGTGCCACCGATCGTGGCTCTGCACGATCGGTGCGGATTGGCCGGTGGTGACCGAGGCACCCATCGCTCAACGCAGCGATCGGTGGCACGACGACGCCCGAGTTCCATCACGAGTTCGTATGACTCGTACCCGGACCTTCGTCGCAGCGCACGTCAGTTTCCTGCGTCCGGCGCCGCATGACCCGTGCGTTTGCGCTGCGGGTTCGCGACTTCGGTCTACCCTCGCCGCTTGTGGGCGATATACTGTGTCCCCCTGCGGGAAGCCGTGGGTCAAAGTCGGGCCTGTAGCTCAGTTGGCTAGAGCGTGCCCCTGATAAGGGCAAGGTCAGCAGTTCGACCCTGCTCAGGCCCATTCGTGTTCCGCACGTCGCCCGGCGAGCCCGGGCGCGTGGCGTTTTGGGCGGTTGCGTCGGGCCTGACGCCGCACGCCCACCACCCGGCGCCTCACGCCGCCAGCCGGCCTTTCGAGGTGCCCCGTGCCCAAAACCCCGCGTCCCGGATTCTGGAGCGACTTCCGAAAGTTCTTCGGGCGTGGCTTGGCGATCCTGCTCCCCACCGTGCTGACGCTCTGGCTGCTCTGGCAGGCCGCCATGTTCGTGTTCGCCGCCGTGGCCGAGCCGATCAACCGCGGCATTCGCCTGGGCACGATGCGGGTGATGCCCGACCTCTTCGCGCCCGAAGCCGGCCCGCGCCGCTGGTACAACATCGAGCAGCCACAGTGGTGGCACGTCAGCCCCACGGCCATCGATCGCTATCAGGGAGCGCGTCAGGCCCGCGGCCTCGAGCCGCTGGGCGAGCCGATCGCGGCGCGCGACATCCGGCGCGAGCGGTTCCGCGAGCTGTGGGGCCAGCACTGGTACCTCGAGGGCACCGGACTGGTCGTGGCCATCGTTCTCATCTACTTTGCGGGGCTGCTGGTCACCAACTTCTTGGGCCGTAAGTTCTACTCCTACTTCGAGCGGTCGATCTCCAAGGTGCCCGTGTTCAAGCAGGTGTATCCGCACGTCAAGCAGGTCGTGGACATGGTGATGGGCGACAAGCCCATGGCGTTCAAGCGTGTGGTGATGGTGCAGTATCCGCGCGCGGGGATCTGGACGCTCGGATTCGTCACCAGCGGCGGGTTCCGCGAGGCCCGGCGCACCTCGACCAACGAGGACGTGATCACCGTGTTCATCCCCTCGACCCCCACGCCATTCACCGGCTGGGTGATCAACCTGTCCGCCAGGGACGTGATCGACATGGACATCACGATCGACCAGGCGCTACGGTTCGTCATCACCGGGGGCATGTTGACCCCCGACGACGTGCAGGCCAACGCGAAGCACACGCGCACCCCCGAGGCGGGCACGCCCAGGCCCCCGGCCGTCGGCGGCGCGGCTTCGGACGCTTCCGCGGGAGCGTCGTCAGAGTCGCGTTCGGCATAACGGTGAAGCGGGCTCGGCCATCGGATGGATTTGCCCGGGCGGGTGCCTCATGGCTCGTTCCGGGCCCGCCCCGCGACCGCGGTTGACCGCGTGTATCATGGCCCTTCGCCGGAGTCGGCGAACGCGAGGCACGGACCGGTTCGCGCGTCGGGGTGAACAGGGAAGGGGACTCTTCATGCGGATCGAAGTGACGGGCCAGCACCTGGCGATCAGCCCGGGGATCAAGGCCCACGCCGAGCAGAAGGCCGACAAGCTCACGAAGTTCTACGACCAGGTGCAGCTGATCAAGGTCCGGGTGGACCATGAGCCCAAGCACGCGGACACGCCGTTCGAGGTCGAGGTCATCGTGGACGTGGAGCACCACGAGGACTTCGTGGCCAAGGCCAGCGGGACCGACGTGTATGTGACGATCGACCACGCGGTGGACAAGGCGGCCCGCCAGCTCAAGGACTTCAAGGAGAAGCTCAAGCTGGGCAAGAGAGGGTGAGGGGAGCTCCGAGGGCAAGCTCGGCGATCGCCCCGCCCGGTTCCTGCCGGTCTGGTCCAGGAGAGCGAGTCGCGCGCCCGATTGGAGAGCAGGGGGCGGCGGTGTGTCTGGGGCTTGTGTGATTCCCATGGTTTGAGTTCGCGTGCCGGTGCTGGGCGCGTGTGAGGGCCGCGAGATGAAGCTGGGCGACATCGTGGTGCAGGAGGCGGTGGTCACGGAGCTTCGCGCGATGGAGCGTGACGACGTGATCGCGGAGATCATCGACGCGCTGATCGCCTCGGGGGCCGCCCCTCCCGAGGTGCGGGGCGAGCTCATCGCTTCGGTGCTGGAGCGTGAGTCCAAGGGGACCACCGGGTTCGGCAAGGGCGTGGCGGTGCCGCATGTGAAGCACAAGGCGGTGCGCCGCATGGCCGCCGGCGTCGCGCTCTCACCCCGGGGGATCGACTTTTCGTCGATGGACAAGCAGCCGGTGTACTCGGTGTTCCTGCTGCTCAGCCCCGACAACAAGCCCGAGGAGCACCTGCAGGCGATGGAGGTGATCTTCCGCAACCTGAGCAAGGAGACGTTCCGGCGTTTCCTTCGCCAGGCGAGCACCCCCGCGGACGTGAAGCAGCTGATCGAGGACGCGGACAACCAGGCGATCTGACGCCGGGCGTTCAACCCGAGGCGCCCGCTTCCGCCAGCGTCCGATCGATCCACCGCTGCACTCGCTGGTCCAGCACCGCCAGCGGGATCGCCCCGGCCCCCAGCACCACATCGTGGAAGTCCCGCAGGTTGAACCGCGCCCCGAGCTCGCGCTCGCCGCGGGCCCGCAGTTCCCTGATCTTCAACTCGCCCAGTTTGTACCCCAGCGCCTGGCCCGGCCAGCCGATGTAGCGGTCCACCTCGGTGGTCGTGTCATGCACGGCATTGGCCGAGTGCGCCAGCATGTAGTCGATCGCCTGCTGGCGTGTCCAGCCCTTGGCGTGCAGCCCCGTGTCGACGACCAGGCGCAGGGCCCGCCACATCTCGAAGTTCAGGCGGCCGAAGTTGTCGTACGGGTCCTCGTACAACCCTCGCCCCGACGGCCACGGCAGGTCCCCCATCTCGAGCCCCAGCCGCTCGGCGTACAGCGCCCAGCCCTCGACATACGCCGTGAATCCGAGCAGCGTGCGATACTCGTGCAGACCTTCGAGTTCCTGGGCCAGGGCGATCTGGAGGTGGTGCCCCGGCACGGCCTCGTGCAGCGTCAGCGCGATCATGTCGTACTTCGGGCGCTGGTCCAGCGCGTAGGTGTTGGCCATGAAGTACCCGGCCACGCCCGTCTTGAGCGACCCGTTGTAGTAGTACGCCGCAGGGCTGGCGGGCGCGAAGATCTCGGGAATCGCCCGCACCCCATACGGCAATCGCGGCAAGCGCCCGAACAATCGCGGCAGTTCCGGGTCGATCGTCTTGCAGATGAGGCGGAACCGCTCCAGAAGTTCGTCGGGGTCCGTGTAATAGAACCGCGGATCGGTGCGCAGGTCGTCGCAGAACCCCTTGAGCAGCTCCGCGCCCGCAAGTTCGCTCTTTCGCGGGTAGTCGCTGGCGGCGATCACGCCCATCATCTCGGCCTGAATCCGCTCGACCTCGCGCCGCCCGATCTCGTGGATCTGGTCCGCGGTCAGCGTCAGCGTGGTGTGCTGGCGGATCGCGAACTCATAGAGGTCGCGCCCATACTCGGGATCGGCCTCCGGGGCCAGGTCCGTGATCCCCAGCGTCTCGCGGCACGCCGGAACGTACTCGTCCCGAAGGAACGCGCCCAGCCGCTCGAACGCCGGGACGATCCCCGCCTCGATGGCGCGGCGTGCCCGCTTGCCCGAGGGGTCTTCGCCATCCAGCGCGCGAAACGGGGTATAGAAAGGGCTCTGCGTCGGATCGCCGCGGTGCGCATCGCTGGCCAGCAGCCCACACTGGGCATCGGCCCCCACCACCGTCACCCGGGGCGGCATGATGCCAAGGCGCATCCCCTCGCGCATGTTGTCGATGTGGTCGTCGATGTGGCGGGGCAGAGCCTCCAGGCGGGCCGCGTAATCCGCGTAGTGCCGTGGCGTCAGGAACGACAACTGGGCCGACATCTGCGCCAGCCACACCTGCGGCCCGTTCATCGCCGAAACCGGCATCAGCTGCTGACGGAACCGCGCGCCATCCCGGCGCGACTCCAGGTCCCACTTCAGCAGGTCGTAATCGGTCCGATCCTCCTCCGACAGCCGGCTGGTGTCGATGCGGTTCAGGCGGGCGAGGCGCTCGATGACCTCCTCGTCGGCCTGCGCGATCGCGTCGGGCGAAACGTCGGGCAGGCGGTCGTTGAACCGCTCGTCGCCGCGCTGGCTGGCCGAGACCGGATCAGTCCGCGCCAGCCACTCGACGTGCTCGTCGAGAAGGGCCAGCAGCTCCCGATGCCGCGCAGGCTGCGCGGAGTGGGAGCGGCTCTGAGCGGCCACGCCCGATGGAGCGGCACGGCCCAGGCTCTGCGTGGCCACGCCCTTGGGCGGCATCGCCAACGCACCAGCAACAAGCACGAGTGTGACAGGGGTCAGGCCGCGTGTGGTCATGCAGGAGTGTACCGATCACCACGCGCGGCGCATCCCCCGGGGGCGGATGGAGGGTGATGGGCTTTCCACCCCGTCCGGAGTCGGGTGGCTCGGCCGATCAACCCGCGACTGCCCCGCCCCCCCTCGCCGCGGGTGGCCGTCTACTCGCCCTTGCCGCCGCGCACGCGCCGGGCGACCCAGTGGAACACATCCGCAACCGCCCACAGCCTCAGCCGCATCGAAAGCCGCCGCAGCGACGCATCATCCGGGTCCAGCGCCCTGGCCTTCTCGACCCAGAACCGAGCCCGCGTCCACTGGCCCTGCTGGAGATACCCCATCGCCAGATTGTGCATCGCCCGCACGTTCCCGCCGTCGAGTTCAATGGCCCGGCGTGCGTGCTCCATCCCGCCCTCGCGGTCGCCCATGCGGAACCGGGCCGCCCCGAGCAGGTGGACGCCCGCGGCGTGCTCAGGTGCCATTTCCAGCAGCCAACGCAAGACGCCAGAGGCCTCGGCCGGCAGCGAGACATCCAGGAACAACCGCCCCATCTCCTCAAGCGCCTCAGGGTCGGGGTCCGAGCCTTTGGGCGAGTCCGCATCCTTCCGCAGGTCGCGGAGTTCGTGGCGGAGCAGACGCCTCGCCTCGGCCAGATCGCGGTCCTTGGCCCGGGCCACCAGCAACTCGGCCAAGCGCGGGCGGACGCCCCGGTGCCGCGCGTCCAGCCGCAGCACGACGTTGAATGCGGAGATCGCCGCTTCCAGGTGCCCCTGACGGTGGGCCACCTCGCCCAGGCCGAAGTGGGCGTCGGGGTCCTCGGGCTCGATCTCGAGCACGCGCCGGAACTTCTCGGCCGCCTCGGGCAGGCGCTCCATGCGGATCAGCAGGTCGCCCAGGTCCAGCAGCGAGTCGATGTCGCCGGGATCGCGCCGCAGTTCCTGGAAGTACAGCGTCCGCGCCCGCTCCAGACGCCCCGTCGAGGCATACGCCTCGGCCAGCCTCGCGTGGATTCGCGGCAGTTCGGGATCGAGCCGACCGGCCTCCCGCAGACACCAGATCGCCTTCTCATCCAGCCCGCGATCCAGCAGCGAGTCGGCCATGGCCGCGTACAGCGGGGCCGACTGCGTCTCGATCTGCTGGGCCATGTAGAACGCGGTCTCGGCCTCTTCGTGGCGCCCGAGCGTGGCCAGGGCCTCGATCCGATGCACCGCGATGGACGTGGCGATCTCAGAGGTCGACCGCGGGGGCATCGCCCCGCCCGTCTCGCCCTGCTCGCCGGACCGGTGCTCGACCCGGCGCTCCGCGTGGCTCAGCCAGACCAGAGACTCCTGGGCGTGCCCGGCCTTGAGCGACGCCACCCCGAGCATCACGCAGATCTGGGCGTCATCGGGCTCCAGCGCGTGGGCTTGCTTGAACGCCTCGACCGCGTCTTCAAACCGACCGGCCGCGTCCAGCGTCAACCCCAGGTTGAAGTGCCATTCGATCTGGTACGGATTGCTCGACAGAGCCTTGCGGAGTTCGGACTCCGCCTCGTCCCAGCGACCCGCCTCATAATGCTGGTGGGCCCGCTCAACGTGCTCTTCCGCGTCATGCCATTCGTTCATGGCGGGCAGTCCCGGGGGTTTGCGGCGAAAGTTTGTGGAAATCAACGCTTGCGGGAGCCGATCCTACGCGACGCCTCTGTGCGCATCAATGGTCATGGCGTAGGATCGAAATGATAGCGGCCCCGGTCCGAGAAAAGATCGGGCCACGCGGCTTCCCGGGAACACAACGGTGGCGCGATCGCGACAGGCCATGGTGATCGGGCTTGCCCTCGCAATGGGGGTGGGGTCGGCCCGCGCTCAGGTCTGGCCGCCCGACCTCCGCGCCCGTGCCGCAGGCGACCAGACGACCGATCCCGCTGCGAGCGTCCAGCCGTCGCCCCAGCCCGGAGGCGACGTCCAGACCCCGGGCGCCGCCACACTGCCCATCCCCAGTCCGGCCGCCCCCGCCCAGCCCGCCGCGACCCAGGACTCGCCGGTGAGCCGCGCGCTCTCCACGCTGCTGGATGCAGGCGCGAGCGAGACGGATCGCCTCGAAGCCGGTCGCGCGGTGGCCGGTCTTGCCTGGACCGAAGAGGGCCGCCTGGCGATCGTCGCGTTGCTCAATCTCACCGCCGAGGACCAATCCCCCAAAACCCTCCTGATCCGTGGCCTGGCCCGCGAGCCCTGGCTCCCCGAAACCCTCCTGCCTGCCCTCACTGACGTCCTCAGGACCGCCGAGGGCGATCGGATCGGGCGGGTGCTGGCGGCCATCGGCTCCATGCGCACCCCCGCCGCGCTCCGCCTGGTTGCGGAGCACCTCGACCCGACTCGCCCCGAAGGCACCCGTACGGCGGCCCTGTCGGCGCTGGTCCGCGCGACCGGACGCGAGGACTTGGGCACATCCCTGGCCGCCTGGCTGGAGTGGATTGACCGCACTTCCGGCGACCCGAGGATCGACGCGGGCTCGCCCGGCTCCTCGGGCCTGATGACCGCGATTGTCCGCGGACTGGCCGAGCGTGCCGAGCGGCAATCGACCCGCTCCCGCGACCTGGCGACGCGCCTGACCGACGCGCAGCGCCGGCTGTATGTGGCGACGCTTGCCGCCCAGCGTCCCGCGCTGCTGGCCGCCATGCTCAGGGATGACGTGGGCGAGGTTCGGGCCCTGGGCTTCGAACTGGTCGAACGCGAGCTGGTGTCGGCCGCCACGCCCGGCGATGAGGTCATCACCGCGATCGTCGACCTGCTCCGCCACCCGACCGCGCCGGTGCGGGCCGAAGCTGCCGGTCTGCTGGGCCGGATCGCCCCCGAGGGCGCGGGCACCGCGGTCGCCGCCGCCTTGACGGTTGAACAGGATCCCGCCGCGGCCGCTGCTCTGCTCACCGCCGCGTCTCGCTGGCCCAGCACCGACCTGCGAGCGCCTGTGCTGCGCTGGCTCGAGAACGGCCCGGGCACCCGCCCAGTCGCCGCCGAGGCCGCCCTGGCCATGCAGCGGGCCTCAATCTGGACCGACGACGACCTGGTCCGCATCCTCGGGGCCATGCGGCGCGTGGCCACGACGGACCTGACACCGGCGGGCTGCCGCCTCAGCGCCTCCATCGGCACCGACGACGACCGCCAGAGCCTGGCCGAACTCCTGCTCATGGGCACCTCTGCCCAGCGGGCCGCCGTCGCCGACGCCCTGACGGGTCGGCGTGAGCATGTGGACGCGGTTCTGGCCGCCGCTGACCGCGACCCGGCCCTGATCCCCACCGCCGCCCGCACGGTGGCGGCGTGCCGAGCCAACCTCGACGGGTTCCGCGCCATCGCCCGCCTGCCCGCGCCCGACGAGGCCTCACGCCGGGCCGCCCTGCAAACCGTCGGTGAGGCCCTTGGCACCGGTGCCCTGCTTTCCGCGGCCGACCACATCGGCGGAGACACGCCAACCGTCATCTGGCTTCTCGAGCGGGCCTTGGCCCGCTCGCAGGAGGCGGTCGCCGCCAGCGAGCCTGGGGCGATCGACCTGCTCCGCGAGTCTGCCGAGCGCCTGGCCCGCCAGCGGCTCGAACTCGGGCGCCCCGCCGAGGCCATTGCCGCCCTCGACGCCGCCGGCGAGGCCACGCCCACCTCCCGCCTGACCGCTCTCCGCGTTGTCGCCCTCATCGTGCTGGGACGAGTCGAGGATGCCCGAAGGCTCGGGGCTGGCCCGGAGGCGTGGCTCGAAGGCCTGGAGCGCGTGGTGGGGCTCGAGCAGGCGGCCGAGGTCGTCCGCGCCATTCGCGCCGACATGAACGACCGGCTCGACGAGGCCCAGACCGCCCGGTTCGAGAGCCTGGCCTCCCGGGTGCAGGCGTCGGCCCGGGCCGAGCCGGGATGAGGTCCGAGGCACCGGGCACTGAAGTCCAACTTTGGGCACAATGATCGGACGAGTGCCTCGTGCCGGATGCCTCTCCCCGAACCGCCACTCGCCCCGGGGCGTACCGCGTGATACGCTTTCTGAGAACTGATTCTCAGTTCTCGCCGATGCTGGAGCGTCGGGAGCGTCACGGAGCCAGGGCATGCACACCGGGGGGGTCATCTCGCGTCCGCCGTGCCACCGATCGCCGCTTTGGGCGATCGGTGCCGCGAGCGTCGTCGGGCCAAAGGCCCCGATCGTGCGAAGCCACGATGGGTGGCACGTTCGGGCATTGGCGCTACTCGCCACGATGCTGGCGTTGCTCGCCGGCGTGGGCGCGCTCGGCTGCGGGCGTTCCGACCCTTCTCGCCCCGATGGCCCAATGCGAATCGTCGTCTCCATCGCGCCGCTGGCCGGACTGGTGCGCGAGATCGCACCCGATGCCGAGGTCACCATCCTCGTGCCCGCGGGTGTGTCTGAGCACGGGTATGAACTCACCCCGAGCGACGTGGACCGACTTCGCCATGCGGACCTGATCGTGGGCGTGGGCCTTGGTCTGGAACCGCGGCTTGAGGAGATGGTCCGCCGTTTGGGCGATGGGGCGGACGTCCTGTGGTTTGCCGAGTGCCTGACGCCCGAGGAGTTGGCGACCGGCGGCGCGGCCGAGCCGGGCCACGAGGGCCACGACCACGTCGCGAACGAACACGACCATCACGACGCCCACGACCACTCCGCCGGCGACCCGCACCTGTGGCTCGACCCGGTGCTTGTCGAGAAGTTTGTCTGGGCTTTGGGAACGCGTGTGGGCGAGGTGGGTGGCCGCATCGTGCCCCAAGGCCGAGTCGCCGGCCCGGGGGCGGGCGAACTGGTCGAGGCTCGCCGAACCGAAGCGCGGCTCGCGGCCGAAGCACTGGCGGCACGCGTCCGCGCCGTCGATTCCCATGCCCGCGACGCCATGGCCCCGCTCCAGGGCCGCGCCATCGTCACCCACCACGCCTCGCACGGCCGCTTCGCCGCGCGCTATGGCCTGCGCATCGCCGCCACCATCCGGCTCTCCGAAACCAGCGAGCCAACGCCCGGCCAAGTCGACGCGTCCATCCGCGCCATTCGCGAGCGGAACGTCCCCGCCGTCTTCGTCGAACCTCAGTTCGACTCCAGCACCGCCGCCCGCATCGCCCAAGAGGCCGGCGTTCGCGTCGTGACCCTCGACCCGATGGGCGATGGCGACTGGTTCGCCCTCATGGACCACACGATCACGATCATCGCCGATGCGTTGGGCGATGACACGACGCCCACGACCACTCCCGCACTCCCCGCCCAGTCGCCCGCGCCGTCGGCGACTCCGCCGTCAGCACCATCAGGCGGTGCGCCATGACGCGAACCATCGCCCAGACGACCGGAGCGCCGGACCAGAGGAGCGTCGCCGCGGCGACTGGCGACGTTCCTGGCGCGCCCGCTCTTGAGTTCAATCAGGTCTCGTACTCCTACCCCGGCACCACCCGCCGAGCGCTCGATGGCGTGAGCCTCCGCGTCGAGCCCGGCTCGCGCCTGGGGATTCTGGGCCCCAACGGCGGCGGCAAAACCACGCTCCTGCGCCTCGCGCTGGGCCTGCTCAAGGGCCAGTCCGGCCAGGTCAGCGTCCTTGGGCGCACGCCCGACGCCGCGCGGCGTGAGGGCCTGATCGGCTACGTTCCACAGCGGGCCGAGATTGAGACCGGCTTCCCGCTCAGCGTCCGCCAGGTCGTCGAACTTGGTGCTTCGCACGCCACGCCGCCTTGGAGGCGCCTCTCAAAGTCCCAGCGCCAGAGCGTCGCTTCCGCGATCGACGTGGTAGGGGCCACCGATTTCGCCGATCGCCCCATTGGCAAACTGTCTGGCGGGCAGACGCAGCGCGTGATGATCGCCCGCGCCCTGGCCGCCCGCCCTCGCCTGCTGCTGCTCGACGAACCCACCGTCGGCATCGACATCTCGGGCCAGCAGCGCTTCGCCGAACTGCTCGAACGCATCCACACGCAAATGGGGCTCACGCTGGTCATTGTCAGCCACAGCGTCCGCACCATCGCCACGGGGTGCGACCGCGTGGCCTGCCTGCGGGGGCGCTTGCACAGCCACACCGCTCCCGCCGGCCTGACACCCCAGCTGCTGGCCGAACTCTTCAGCCACGACGCCGAGGGCCTGTTCGGAGGCGTCGACGTCACCATCGCCACCCCCGGCGGCGCGGGGCACGCCCACGTCCACGGCGAAGCCTGCGGGCATGAGCATGTGCCGCTGAGCCTGAGCGTCAAGAAGGAGGGTGGCGGATAACCGGGCGGGCGGGGCTCGACCAGCAGGGGTGCGGGACCTCTGGCCCCGCCAATGTGGGCAGCAAGCAGGCAATCGCCGCACGTTCGACCGCGCACCCTTCAACGGCTGGCCGATGGTTGATGAGGATCCGTACCCGATTCCGGTCGGGCCGTAGGCCCGCCCCCCTTTGATGCGAGCCAACCCCCCTTCACGCCACCCGGTCTCCAATGATCCCTCCCCATGCCCGAATCCACATCCAACACGACCGCCGGCTCGCCCGCCCCGGCCCAGTTCCCCGTCTCCGTCGTCATCCTGACCAAGAACGAAGAGATCAACATCGCCAAGTGCCTGGCGGCCCTCACCTTCTCCGACGACATCGTCCTCTACGACAGCCTCAGCACCGACCGCACCGTCGAGATCGCCAAGGCCCACCCCAACGTCACCGTCGTCCAGCGCAAGTTCGACAACTGGGGCGCCCACCAGAACTGGGGCGTGCAGAACATCCCGTTCAAGCACCCGTGGGTGCTGTACGTCGATGCGGACGAGGTGATCGAGCCCGCGCTGGCCGATGATGTCCGCCGGGCCGCCGACCCGGCCTCCACCTTCTCGGCCTTCAAGATGCGCCGCAAGGACATGTTCATGGGGCGCTGGCTCAAGCGGGCCCAGATGTACCCCGTCTGGATCGTCCGCCTCTTCCGCCCCGCCAAGATCCGCTACGAGCGACTGGTCAACCCCATCGCCATCGTCGACGGGCCCCTCGGAACTCTGAACGGCCACATCATCCACTACCCGTTCAGCAAGGGCGTCGAGCAGTGGTTCGAGCGCCACAACTCCTACTCGTCGTTTGAGGCCCAGGAACTCCTGAAGGTCCGCGCCGGCAAGCGCCAGCCCACCGGTAAGCTCTTCAGTCGCGACGCCAACGACCGGCGGGCCGCCATGAAGGACCTCTACTACCGCCTGCCGTTGCGCCCCCAGATCAAGTGGTTCTACTACATGCTCATCCGCTGGGCGTGGCTCGATGGCAAGCCCGGCATCGCCTATGCCCGCATGGTGTACCTCTACGAGTACATGGCGACCATCAAGGTCATGGAGGCACGCGCGAAGGCCAGGGGCCAACCACCCGCGTAACCCGCGCCACCACCCGCGGCTCTGAGCGGGTGGTGGGCCACTGCCCAACGGGCCGTATCGCATCAGGCGTGCAGCGCCACGCCTGATGGCACGTCAGAAAGTCGCCAACGCTCGACACACTCCGCTCCCCATGAGAACCCTCGAACTCCTCACCGATGCCTTCCACCGCCCGATGCTGGTGTCGGCCCTGGCCGTCGCCGTCATGTCGGCCCCGCTGGCCGTGCTCGTCGTGCTCAAACGTCTCTCCTTCATCGGCCAGGGCGTGTCGCACGCGGCATTCGGCGGCGCGGGCATCGCCTACCTCCTCGGCTTCACCGGGGTCGCCGCCCTCGGCGCCACGGCCTCCGAATCCGCCGCCGCCCGCCTGGCCTTCACCGCCATCGTGCTGGTCTTCTGCATCCTGGCCGCCATCGGCATCGGACGCATGACCCCCGCCGCGGGCGGCGCGTCACGCGCCTCGGGCTCGGCCGCCCGCGCCGACACCGCTATCGCCGTCGTCCTGGTGGGCTCCATGGCCCTCGGGTTCCTGCTCATCAGCCTGGTTGCACGCAGGCCGCGCGCCCCCGGCCAG
>CAZHKB010000002.1:0-37440 GCA_964533405.1 uncultured Phycisphaeraceae bacterium
GTCGCGTTGATGGCGATCCGCGGCTCGACCTCGGTCAGCGTCTTGTACGTCGAAGTCACCGGCCCGGCGGGCGGGTCCAGCGGGCCGGCGATCGTGACCATCGCCGCGGCTCCCAAAAGTGCGAGCGCGGCGATCGACGTGCAGACAAAGGCGGTGCGGTTCATGTGGATCTCCCCCTCGACAGTCTGGGGGGCCACGGGCCCGCCGTCTCGTCGGATCCCCTACAGACTACCAATCGAGGGGGGAACCCGGAAACCAAACTGCGCGGTCCGACCCGAAAATCGGCCCTCGCCGCGAGCGACTACGGCTGCGGCGGCAACGCCCCACCTAGCGTCGCCCGCACATCCCGCCCCAGCAACTGCTCCAGCGCCGTCGGCGTCCCACCGATCGTCGCCGTGACCGCCTCGGCCTCCGCCAGGTTGTACCCCCGGTGCTTGACGAGGTAGGCCTGCCACATCGTCCGCGCCCGCCCGCCGCTGAAGCAGTGAATCAGGACCGGCCCGTTGGCCGATTCAACCGCGTGCGCGAACGCTTCCACGTCCGCCGGTTCGTACCCATCATCCCCGCCCAGCGGGATATGGACGTAGCGCACGCCCTGGGCGTGCAGGGTCGCCGTCTCGTCCAGGCCCTGCTCGGTGATGAGGTCGGCCATCTCCGCACTCGAGCGCAGGTTGATGACCGTGGCGACGCCGTCGGCCTGGAACTGCGCGAACGCGGCGGCGTCCGGCTGCGGGCCGAAGATCAGGTCGCCGGCCCGGTAGAAGTCCTCGTGGGTCGAGAGTTCCGCTCCGGTGAGCACGGCGGGCTGGTCGGGCTGGCGAGATTGACGTGAGCCGGAGCACGCCCCAAGCGCCAGCGGCAGGGCAGGGCGAGGCAGAACAGGCCGATCGGGCGGATGGTCGCGGGTCGCATGGGATGCTCCTTGGTCGGGAGCAGACCGACAGCCCCGGCAAGGGTTTCCGTTCTTCACGAGGCGGGCGGCGCCAGCCCCCGCACGATCGGCACCAGGCGCGGTCGGTTCTGGGATGGCACAAGGCGGCTCGAACGGGGGCTCGCGCCGTGCGCCTCGTTGCCGACTATCGCCCCGGGCGCTCCGGCTCCAGCGGAATTGGTGCATCATCCAGCCTCGCCCGCGGCTTGTGGAAGACATCCAGCGGCGGCAGCTCGGCCAGCCGCGCGTGGGCCGCCGCTTCTTGGGCCTGGGCCCGCTCGAGCAGCCGCTGGTCGCGTGCGATGGCGGCGTACGAGTTGGCCACCGCCCATCCGCACATCACCGCCAGCTCGATCAGCGAGAACACGAACATACCCAGCGACACGACCATGCCGAGCATCGCCAGCCCGAACCCCAGCAGCCAGATGCCCTGGAAGACGTACCAGATCACGACGTATGTCCCGCACAGCACGATGCCCCAGGCCGCCAGCCCCAGGCGCGTCACCAGCGAGTCGTTGCCCGCGGCGGTGCCGATCTCCGCGAAATGGATGCACAGCGGCACCAGCGACACCAGCCCCACCAGTTGCAGGATCCACGACGCCATGCCCGCGGCCCGGATGCCCGCCGCGAATGGCATCGGCCCGCCCGGCACGACCAGCCCGTTGCCGATGGCCGCGTTCTGGCGAGCGATCAGCAGCATCTGCGTCGCGGCACACAACCATGCGACGGTCCACGCGGTCTGGAGGATGCGGTTGGCCCGCCGCAGCCACTTCAGCCGGTCGTAGCGGCCTTGCAGGTCGCCCGGAGGGTGCTCAGAAGCCGTGACCAGGTACACGCCGGCCCACCAGATGACGCCGATGCCTGCGACGAAGACCGAGGCGCCAAGGCCCTTGAGCCAGCCCGCCAGCACGATGGACGCGAACAGGGCGACCACGCACGTCGCGAGCAGGAAGAACCCCAGGCGCAGAATCTTGAGGTACGACATCGGCGCGTCGGTCAGGTTCTTGAACAGGAACCGCCCACGCCCGAACGAACTGGCCACCGGCGCCCCGCACTCCGGGCAGTTCCCGCCTCGCGGCAGGCCCACCAGGTTGTACCCACAGCGGACGCAGGCCACATCGCCCTCGATCTGGGCGTTGCGGAACGACGAGAGACTGCGGGGGTCGATAGGCATGAGAGGTGGGATGCGCCCAGAGGCGTCGGGTTCCAAACATGGTACCACGGGGCGCGGTGAGGCGGTGGCATGCGTGCCGCTCTGGGCAGCCATGCGTTGCGGGTCGGTGGTCCGCAGGCCGCCTCAAGACAACACGAACCCCGTTTCTCAAAGCCCTCCCTCACGGTCGGGCTGCTCATGGGCCGGGCCGCTCATGGGGCCGCGCCTCTCATACCATCGCCCACGAATGGAACCCTCGACTCCCAGCCTGGATGCCCTGGACCTGCGGGCGATCGCCGGGCCGCAGGCGCGGACGATCGCGCTCAAGCCTCCCGGGCCGGTGTCGGTCGGTCGGCTTCCCCTGTGCGAGGTCGTGCTGGACGACCCCGCCGTCTCGCGTCGCCACGCGACCTTCATGTATCGCGACCACGCCTGGTTCATCACCGACGCGGGCAGCCGTCACGGCACGCAGGTCAACGGCAAGGACGCCGCCCAGGGCGAGTGGCTGGGCGTCATGCACGGCGACCATGTGACCATCGGTCCGTGGACGTTCCGTGCCGTCGAGCCCGATCGCCACGTCCATACCTCTCGCACGCTGGCCGACTTCACCGAGGGGTCGTCCGCGGTCAAGAAACTTGACGATGAGCCCAAGGCCCTGCCGGGGCACCTGCTGTCGCGCCTGCTGGAGTGCGCCGGCGGCGTGGCCGGGGCGTCGCGAGAGGATGCGCTGCTGTCCTGCATCCTGGACAACACGATCGCGGGGCTGATGCTGGAGAACGCCGCGTTCATCCGTCCCACGACCGACCCGGCGGTGGTTGAGGTTGTGGCGGTCAAGAGCAGCGGCGACCGCGTCGAGGCCTTCCGCTTCAGCCGGTCGCTCATCGCCACCGCGGCCGGTGGCTCCGTCGCGGTGCTGAACCCGGGCGTGGCGTCGCACTCGATTGATGCGCTGGGCATCGTCGCCGCCCTGTGCGCGCCCGTCGTGGTCGATTCAACGATCGTGGGCTACCTCTACGCCGACCGCCGGCGCGGCGGCACGCACATCCACAGCGACGCTGGCGGGTTCTTCGACGCCCTGGCCAAACTGGCCGGTCTGGGGCTGGCGAACCTGCGCCGACGCACGGTGGAAGCCCGCCAATCCGATCTTGAACGCGAACTCGTGGCCGCCCAGGAGGCCCAGCGGTACCTGCTGCCCAAACCCAACGGCTCCGTGGGTCGAATCGAGTACGCGATGATCTCGCGTCCCGGACGCCTGCTCTCGGGCGACCTGTTCTCGGTCTTCGCCCTGCCCGATTCCCGCGTCGCCTGCTTCCTGGGCGACGTGAGCGGCAAGGGAACCGCGGCCGCGGTGCTCATGTCGGGCCTGCAGGCCCGCGTGTCGGCGGTGCTGCGCCTGACCGGTGACCTGCGGGCCGCCATCACCGACGCCAACGAGTACGCGGCCATGCACGCCGCCGCCGGGCGGTTCGTGACGCTCTGGGCCGCGATCCTGGACCCGGACGACTCGACCATGCAGATCATCGACGCCGGGCACGGGTTGACAGCGCTGGCCCCGCCCGACGAGCACCCCATGACGCTGCAAGTCGACGGCGGCCCGCCGCTGGGCGTCGATGGCGACTATCCGTATGAGGTTGTCGAGCGCCCGCTGTCGCCCGGATCGAGGCTGGTCCTGTTCACCGACGGCGTGAGCGAGCAGTGCAATCTTGAGGCGAGGCAGTTCGGCGTTGGCGGGTTGCTCGGCTCGTTGCGCCCGGCCACTGATCCGAAGGATGAGGTTGCGCACATCATGGCCCGCCTGCTGGACTACGCCGGCACCAGCCAGTTGATGGATGATTCGACGGTGGCGGTGCTGCGGGTCGTGTAACGGAGGTTCCGGGGACGAACCGACCCGATCGCGCGCGCGATCGGGCAACGCACCACATACCACCAGCGCGATTCACCCCGGGGACGACCGCTCGGTCGCCCGACTGCTCGCGCAGTCGGCTCCGTTCGCGGGCGCCAACTACACCTTCACCGCGCCAACCAACTCCCCAATCCCCGCCACTCCCTGCCTCTTCACCCACTTCTCCAATCCCCGGATCACCCGCAGCGGACTCCGCGGGTCGGCCATCAGGCTCGTGCCCATCTGCACCGCCGACGCCCCGGCCAGCACAAACTCGGCGGCCGCTTCCCACTTGGTCACCCCGCCGATGCCGACCAGCGGCGTCGAGGTCGAGAGGGCGATCTGCTGGTACACCAGGTGCACGAGGCGCACCGCGATCGGATGAACCGCGGGACCCGATAGCCCACCCGTGACGTTCGCCAGGCGTGGATGCCGCGACTCGACATCGATCGCCATCGCGGGCACCGTGTTGCACAGGCACAACGCGTCCGCGCCCGGGCGGTTGGCAGGACCGGCGGTGGGTGATGGGGCCGCCCCGGGCCCGTGCGTCGTGCCCAGCGCGGAGGCGGGGTCGATGGCGGCCTTTGCCACGTCGATGATGCTCGGCATCCCCACCGCGATCGGCGGCAGTTTCACCCACAGGGGCGTGCGGGGAAGGGCGGATCGGACCTGCCTCACCAGCTCCGCCAGCGAGCGAGGATCGACGCCGAACTCCGTGCCGCCTTGGACGTTGGGGCACGACACGTTCAACTCAACCGCCTTGACGCCCGCAATCTCGCCCAGCGATCCCGCGACGCGCACATAGTCTTCGATCGAGAACCCGGCGACCGACGCGACCACCGTGGTGGGCACACCGGCAACCCGCGGCCCATAGTGCTCGACAAACCCCTCAATACCCACATTCGCCAGCCCGATCGCGTTGAGCATCCCCACATCGCACTCGACCACCCGCCAAGTCAGGGTGCCCTCGCGCGGCTGGGCGGTGATCGATTTGGTGACCAGCCCGCCGATGCCAGACAGCGGCAGCACGTCGCCCATCTCATCCAGCGTGCCGCAGGTGCCCGCGGCCAGCAGAACAGGGTTGCGCAGCGGCACGCCGGCGATGGAGGTGGCAAGCGGTTCGGCGTTGGGCACGCGGGAGGATACCCCCGCCCGGGTCCTGGGGTGGCATGGTCGCTGCTCTGAGCAGCAACCATGCCACCCGATCGCGCCGCCCGCTCTTCTATGATTGCGTGTGAGCCAGCGTCGCTACAACGTGATCGTCATCGGCGGCGGCCACGCGGGCGTGGAGGCCGCGTGGGCCGCCGCCAATCTGCTTGGTGGCAATGGTTTGCACCCTGTGCGAGTCGCCCTGGTCACCCTCGACCCCTCCAAGGTCGGCGTCATGTCCTGCAACCCCGCCAACGGGGGACTGGCAAAGGGCCAACTGGTCCGAGAGATCGACGCGATGGGCGGCGTCATGGGTCTGGCCACCGACGCCGCTGGCATCCAGTTCAAGATGCTCAACACCTCCAAGGGCCCGGCCGTCTGGGGGCCGCGGGCCCAGTGCGACAAGCACGCGTACGCCGAGGCCGTGCAGGCGATGCTGGCGGCCCGCCCGGAGATCGAGGTCATCGCCGGTGCCGTGGACGATCTGGTGGTCGAAGGCGGCGAGGCTCGCCGTATCACGGGGGTTGTCGTCTCCCCGTCCCCTTCGCGGGGTGGCTGGCACCCCACCAATCCGATGCCCTGCATCACTCTTGCCCAGACCACGCTCCTGAGCACCCACGCCGTCGTGCTGACCACGGGCACCTTCATGCGTGGCCTCATGCACACTGGTGAATCCCAGACCCCCGGCGGACGCCATGGCGAAGCCCCGGCCGTCGGCATCGCGGGCGCTCTCGCACGCCTGGGCTTCGAACTGGGCCGACTCAAGACCGGCACCCCGCCGCGCCTCCGCCGCGGCTCGCTCGACTGGGACGCCCTGCCCCCCCAGCACGGCGACGCCTCCCCAACACCGTTCAGCGACTTGACCGCCGCGAGCGATCCGTGCCACCGACGCGCGAGGCCCTGTGAGCTCGTCGGTGCGAACGTGCATGGGCGTGAGGCAACACCGCGGGCCAATCGCTCCGCCCCGACCCCAACGCCGGGCCATTCGAGGGCACATGCGCCGGCCAGGTCGCCGTCACGCCACGACCCATTCCCATCACTCGCGGCGTTCCCCGTCCTCCCCCAGGTCGCCTGCCGCATCACCAGCACCACCGCCGCGATGCACGACCTGATCCGTCAGAACCTGCACCGCGCCCCGATGTTCAGCGGGCAGATCGAGGGTGTCGGCCCGCGCTACTGCCCCAGCATCGAGGACAAGGTCGTCCGCTTCGCCGACCGCGACGCCCACACCGTCTTCCTCGAGCCCGAGAGCCTCCGGGACGACTGGATCTACTGCAACGGCATCTCCACCAGCCTGCCCGCCGACGTGCAGGAGCGCCTCGTGCGGGCCATGCCGGGCTGCGAGCGGGCCGAGATCCTGCGGCTGGGTTACGCCGTCGAGTACGACATGGTCCGCCCGCACCAGATCCAGGCGACCGGCATGACCAAGTCCATCGCGGGCCTGTTCCTGGCGGGCCAGATCAATGGCACCAGCGGGTACGAGGAAGCCGCGGCCCAGGGGCTCGTGGCCGGCATCAACGCGGCCCTCCTGGCGTGCCGATTGGCGGAGGCCGCGCGCGGCCGCGCGGGAAGCAACCGATCCCCAAGCGCCGCGGGCGACGGTTCGATGATCCGCGAGATCATGGACTCCTGCGCCTGGATGCCCGATCGCGCCGAGTCCTACCTCGGCGTGCTCATGGACGACCTGGTGACCAAGACACCCGTCGAGCCGTACCGGATGTTCACCAGTCGCGCCGAGCACCGCCTCCTGCTGCGAGCCGACAACGCGGCGGATCGCCTGACTCCGGTTGCGGAACGGCTGAGTCTGCTCGGGGACGCCGCACCTCTTGGTCGCGCCCGGCGCGAGCGGTTCGACCGGCGTCGGGCCGACATGCGCGCCGCCAATGCCGCCATCGACGCGGCCCGAATCGGCGATCAGCCACTGCGCGACTACATGGCCCGCCCTGAGTTCGGTGTGACCGACCTGGCCCCGGTGATCGAACCCATGCTTGCCCAAAGCGGCAAGCACCCCACAGCCGATGCTCCGTGCGACGCCACACCCGGCGCTCCGCTCGATGCCCCTCCTGACGCCGCCTGCGATCGCCGCGTGCTCCTCACCATCCTCGCCGACCGCCAGTATGCCGGCTTCATCGACCGCCAGCGGGCCGAGATCAAACGCCAAGCCGACATGGAGCGCCGCCGAATCCCCGCCACCCTCGACCCCGCCACCATCCCGGGCCTGCGCGCCGAAGCCCGCGCCGCGCTCGACCGTTTCCGCCCCGAGACCTTCGGCCAGGCCGGCCGCCTCGAAGGCATCACCCCAGCCGACATGACCATCCTCGCGGTCTGGGCCAAACGCACCGAGCCGCGTGCGTAGGCACGCGAAGTGCGGCCCGGCTCACCTGAGCCGACCGCGATTGATCAACCATGACCAACAGAACCCATCGCGCGGTCGACCAAGACCAACAGCGCCGACCGCGCGAGCGGTCGGGCAAGCGTCGGCAAACGGCACGGGTGTTTGGCCCACTGTCGAACGCCAGTGGTGGGTCTCGCGCTCCCCGCTCGACGCACGCTTGCCCCATCGCTCGCGCCATCGGCTCCGTTACGAGCGCTCCGCACGCCGTCGGGGTCGTCCGATTTCCCACGAGTTCGCGCTCGCGGCTCCGATCAAATCACCACGCACTTGCCCGTGCTCTTGTCATACCGCTTCACCCCCGCATCCACCGCTCTCGACCACAAATCAATCCCGCCCGCCACCGACCTCACGTTCTCGAATCCGGCCTGCTTCAGCAGCAGCGTCGCCTTCATCGAGCGCACGCCGTGGTGGCACATCACCAGAATCTCCTTCCCGCCCAGGTCCTCGACCTCATCCAGTCGCTGACCGATCTCCTGCAGCGGGATCAGCTCGCTCCCCTCCACATGCGAGCAGTCCCACTCCTCGCGGGTCCGGCAATCCACCAACACCGCCCCGCGGGCCTGGTCCGCCAGCGCCGTCTTCGCGTCCCGCGGCGTGATCTCCAGGTCCGGCTTGAACAGATAGCCGACCGGCAATCCTTTGCCGTCCAGCGGAGTCTGGGCAGTCGGCACCGACGGCGGCGTGGGAGGGGTCGTGGGTGAGGGGCCGCTCATGGCTGACCTCCCGGCGGCGCGGCGGGCGTCGGTGCCGGGGTCAAGGGCACCGGCGTGGGTTGGCTCCCTGCGGGAACCGCCTCCGGCGGCCGCACATTCGGCAACTCGGTGCCCGTCGCAGGGATCGGATCCGGCTCGGGCGCGGGCGCCGCAGGGCTGGGGGCCAAGGGCACCGGCGCCCACGGCATCCCCGCCGCCTCCTCTCGCGGCACCAGCGGCATCCCGAGCCGGTCCACCAGCGGATCGCCGGTCAACTCGCCCACGTCTCCGGGCCGCGACCCCTGGCGATGCCTCTGATACTCCCAGTGCGGGCTCCGCCCAACGGTCGGAATCCACGGCTCGAACACCAACCCCAGCGGCACCAGCACCGCCGCCGGCACAATGAGGATCGGCCACGTCACCGCGTCGTAAATCTGCTCGCTCTCCGAGGATCCCCCCGGCAGCGTGATCGCCTCGGCCAGCGTCGGGTACTGCCCCGAGGCCCGGGCCGACACCTCGAACCGCGTATTCCGCCGCGCGTATGTCGGGCGGTGCGCGAGCATGTCGCTGGCCACGATGAACTCCTCCTGCCCCCAGTTGTCACGGCTCAGCGAGGTGACCGACGGGGCGTCCGAGTCTCGCCCGATCGCGGTCGGCTTGGGCCGCAGCGGAGAGGGTGTCACCCCCGCCACCTCCAGCGTGTCATTCTGCTGCATCAGGCATCCCGGCAGCCCGAGGGCAACCAGCGCCAGCACCAGAGCCGGGGCGACGGGCGGGCAAGAGCGGCGGCAGTCACGCATCGTCATGCGCATAGGGTACTCGGGCCAGCAGCCAGGGGTATGGGGCCTTCGGCTCCCGGAACCATCGGCTTGCTCCGCCTCCCCACCCACAGCCCTGAAAACGCGCACCCTCCATTCCCCAAAGGTGGTTTGACCACCCGTCATCTCACTGCCCCAACCTCCTACCATCTTCCCCCCGGTCCTCGCGCGGCCCGGGCCTCTTTCCCCGGCGGCTCCCCGCCACAGGTCCAACACGCGATGCGTCACCTTGTCAGAACGGCCATCCTCTGCATCGTCGTCATGGCCATCTTCACCGGGGCGATCTTCCCCCCGGAAAAGAACCTGCGACTCGGCAAGGACCTCTCCGGCGGCGTCAGCCTCGTCTACTCCTTGTCCATCGGACCGGGTGAGGACGCCGCCGCCACCATCGCGAGCACCATCGACGTGCTCAAACGCCGTGTCGACCCCGACGGCCTCTACGAGATCTCCATGGTCGCCCAGGGACGCGACCGCATTGAGATCACCATGCCTCTGCCCAACCAGCGGGTCAAGGACCTGCGGGCGGCCTACGAGCAAACCCTTTCCGACCTGGGCCGCCTCGCCCTGGACGATCGCGAGTTCGCCCGCCTCATGGCGATGGACGCCGAACCCCGGCAGGCCGAGATCACCCGCATCTCCGCCGGCTCCGACTCGCTCGGGGCGGACCTGACCGCCGCCGCCGAGGCGTTCGACACCGGACGTAACGCGACTCGCGCCGTGGCCACCGCCGTCACCGCGGGCGCGCCGCCCGAGGAGATCAACGGCCTGGCGACCCTGAAGGCCGAGGCCGACGCCCGGTTCAACGTCATCCGCGAACGCGTCCTCCGCTCGGCCCTCACCGCCGACATGGTCCGCCAGGCCCTCTCGCTCTCCGATCGCGAGACCTCCCTCGAGGACGATCTGACCGGCAAGATGGTCCGCATCCCCAGCGCCCGCGAGACCGCCCTCGAGCGCCTCCGCGCCGACTATCCCGACGCCGGGCCGCAGCTCGACGCGGCCCTGGCCTCCTACAACGCCTACGCCGACGAGCGCCGCACGCTCGACGACCCTTCCGACCTGGTCCGCATGCTCCGCGGCGCGGGCGTGCTCACCTTCCGCATCACCGTCGATCCCGGTGCCCATCTCGATGAGATGCGCCTCCGCCAGGAACTGGCCGAAAAAGGCCCCGCCAACGTCCAGTCCACCGACGCCCGCTGGTACCGCGTCAACTCCATCCGCACCTGGTACAACAGCGTCCAGGACTACGAGTTCCTGCAGGCCAACCCCGCCGCGTTCTTCCAGGCCCGGGGCTACACCGGCGCCCAGCGGGGCGCCGACTACTACATCCTGTGCTGGGACGTGCGGGGCTCTCGCCTCACCCCCCTCGAGGGCGAGTGGGCCTGCCAGGGCGCCCGCATCACCAGCGACGACAAGGGCCGCCCCGCCATCGGCTTCTCCATGGACCCGCGCGGCTCGGTCCTGCTGGCCCAACTGACCGGCGCCCACGTCGGCGACCAGATGGGCGTCCTGCTCGACGACGAGGTCTACACCGCCCCCAACCTCAACAGCGAGATCGGCGGCAGCGGCATCATCGAGGGCGTCTTCACCAACGAGGAACTCAACTACATCGTCCGCGTGCTCTCGGCCGGCTCGCTCCAGGCCAAACTCAGCCGCGAGCCCATCAGCCAGATCACCATTGGCCCGGAACTCGGGCTGGACAATCTCCGGGCCGGGCTTCGGGCGGGCCTGTGGGCGTTTGCCATCTGCTCCATCTTCATGGTCATCTACTACTTCCGTTACGGCGTGGTCGCCGTCATCGCTCTCTTCGCCACCGGCATCCTCGTCCTGGGCGCCATGGCCCTCAACGCGGCCGCGTTCAGCCTCCCGGGCATCGCCGGCGTCGTGCTCACCTTTGGCCAGGCGATCGACGCCAACGTGCTCATCTACGAACGCGTCCGCGAGGAACTCAACGCCGGAAAGGACCTCCGCACCTCCCTGCGGCTGGGATACGACCGCGCCTTCTCCTCGATCATCGACGGCAACATGACCAACCTGATCGTGTGCATCGTGCTCGTGCTGCCGGGCCTCGCGACGCCCGAGATCAAGGGCTTCGCTCTCACGCTGGGCCTGGGCGTCATCGCCACCCTCTTCTCGGGCCTCGTGCTCAGCCGCCTGCTTTTCGACGTGCTGCTCGCCATGGGCGTCCGCAAGATGTCGATGCTCCCCATCGCCATCCCCGCGATCGACCGCGCCTTGAACTTCAAGATCGACTGGCTCAGCAAGCGTTGGGTCTTCGCCGGCATCGCCATCGCCTACATGCTCGCCTCGATTGTCATGGTCGCCATGCGCGGCGAGAAGATGCTCGACAACGAGTTCCTGGGCGGAACCAAGGTCACGCTCCAGTTCCGTGACGGCCCAAACGGCGAGCCCATCACCCTGACCCGGGCCGAGATGTCCGACCGCCTGAACGCGATGGTGACCCGGGCCCAGGCCCTGGCCGTCGCCCCGCTTGCCGACGGCGCCAGCCCGGAGGCGCTCGCCCAGGCCGATCAGGCCCGCCGCCGCGCCACCGCCATCGCCCAGCTCGCCACCGCCGAGATTCTCCCCGTCAACCCGCAGTCCGACGGCGTGACCTCCGACCGCTTCACCATCAAGACCCTTCTCTCCGATCAGGCGATCCTGCTCGACGCCCTGACCAGCGAGTTCGAGGACGTGCTTGATGTCAAGCCCGCCTACTCGTTCGCCGGCTCGGCACTGGGCGAGCGCGGGGCCGACGCCGCACCGGTCTACGCCATCCTCTCGCCCCGCCTGGAAGCGGCCATCGATGACCCCCGCTTCGCCATGGACGTGACCGACTACCAGGGCGGCGCGGCCATCGTCCTGCGCGATCTCACGCCCCGCCCCTCGCTCGAAGACCTGAACGAGTCGCTCGACTCGATGCGCCAGAAGTCCGACTATTCCTCCACCCTCGGGCGTCGCCACGAGGTCCGCATCATCGAGGGCAACCCAGACGACGTGCAGACCGCCGTGATCCTCATTCGCGACGAGGTCTACTCGTTCTTCGACAACCAAGAACGCTGGAACGCGAGCGTCAAGGCCCTCGAGTGGCGCCTGGCGATCCAGGGTCTGACCGAGCCCACCACGCTGGCCCAGGTCGAGAACTTCAGCCCCGCCGTCGCCGGCACGATCCGGGCCCAGGCGATCGGGGCGATCGTGCTGTCGTGCCTCCTGATCCTGATCTACGTCTGGGTGCGCTTCGGCTCGCCGCGCTACTCGCTGGCCGCCATCGCCTGCACCGTCCACGACATCATCACGGTCGTGGGCGTGCTGGCGCTGTGCCAGTTGCTGCACGAATGGCCCGCGACCAGCGCCATCGCCCAGTCCCTGGGCATACTGCCCTTCAAGGTCGACCTGAACATGGTGGCCGCCCTGCTCACCATCATCGGGTTCTCGCTCAACGGCGGCATCATCGTGCTCGACCGTATCCGCGAGATGAAGGGCAAGATGCCCTTCGAGACCGCCCAGATGATCAACGGCGCGATCAACCAGACCATCAGCCGCACCGTCATCACCTCCGGCACCACGCTCTTCTCCTCGATCGTGCTGTACATGGTCGGCGGCGAGGGCGTGCGGGCCTTCGCGTTCGCCCTGACCATCGGCGTGTTCGTCGCCACCTACTCGGGCATGGCGATCGTGGCCCCGATCGTGTGGTCGGCCAAGCGGAACAAGGCCGGAGCACCCGAGCCCACCACTCCCGTCACCCGCCCCGCCCTGCCGACCTAACCTGTCGCTGAACCCAGACCGGCACCAGGGGAAACGAAGCCCATGACCGACGGCTCTCGACGCCTGGTGGGCGCTACCTGCTTCCTTGCAGCGCTGTGGGTGCTGGTGTACTGGCTGTGGCAGCCAGCCCGCCCGGCCATCTCGTTCGCCCGGCCCGAGCCGGAGGAGCCCGACCCGCCGCGGGTCCATGACCGGGAGGCTGTCCGGGAGCCGGAGGTTGAGTCGCCGGTCGTGATCCGCCAGGGGCAGGCCAGCGGGCCGGGGTCGAGCGGAGCGTCGATCCGAGATCCGCTGGATACACCGGTGGTGCCCAACCAACGGCTCGCGGCGGGGGCGGACCTGACGGGGGGCACGCCATCGGTGCCGATGTTCCGCGACTACACGATCCGGGACGGGGACACGTTCGAGACGATCGCGGCCCGCGAACTGGGCTCGCGGACGCATGTGGACGCGGTGGCCCGGGCCAATCCGCTGAAAGACCCCCGTCGCCTGCGCGTGGGGGACGTGATCCGCCTGCCGCTGGACCCCGCCAACATCCAGGGCGGCCCGGCTCCCCGACCTGGCCAGCCCGGCCAACCCGCCGAGCCGGGCGTGCGACAGGCGGTCGCGAATCGGGAACTGGCGTACACGGTCGAGCCGGGCGACAGCCTGTCCAAGATCTCGCAGTTGTTCTACGGCACGGTCCGCCACGCCGACCTGATCTTTCAGGCCAACCGGGATCAGTTGCGGTCGGTGGATGACATTCGAGCGGGGCAGACGCTGCGGATTCCGCCGAAGCCGGAGTAGGACGGAACCCACCACAGAGACACCGGGGCCCAGCGGAAGGCATGGAGGGAGCAGAGCGCGGGGCGCAGTGTGCTACCGCAATGGCTCCGAGCCTTCGTGGCGATCCTCGTCGGCGCCCGCGAGCGTGATCGCGGCGGCCAGGACGGCGCGAACGACTTTGGCGAACCGCTCGGCGTCGATGGTCGCGATGGAGTCGCTGGCGCGGTGGTAGTTGGGGTTCCTGAAGTTGGCGGTGTCGGTCAGCATGACCGCGGGGACGCCCAGCAGCAGGAACGGGGCGTGGTCGGAGCGGAGGATGTCGGGGATGGGGATGGGGAAGTAGTCGGCCCGGTGCACGGGCATGGTCGGCTCGCCCGAAGCCATCGCGTCGGCCAACGCCTTGCTGAACTCCTGATGAGCGGCGATGCCGACCACGGCGATGAAGTCGCCGACGGTGGGGGCGGGGGTGCCATCGGGCAGGACCTTGAGCGGGCTGGCCTGCGAGTCGGGCGCATCGGTGAAGTAGCCGAGCATCTCCAGGGAGACCATGCCGATGACCTTCTCCTGGTCGTTGTTGATGCGATGGCGGAGGATGTGGGAGCAGTAGTCGCGCGAGCCGACCAGGCCGGTCTCCTCGAGGTTGAAGAAGCAGAGGCGGACGGTGCGGTCGAGCGGGTCGGCTTTGTGGGATTCTTTGAGGATTCGGGCGATCTCGAGCAGGGCGGCCACACCGGTGCCGTCGTCGTCCGCGCCGGGCGAACCCTGCACGCTGTCGAAGTGGGCGGACAGGACCAGGACTTCGGGCGGCGGGAGTGAAGCGGGCTGGTTGGCGGTGTCGTCGCCGCCCGCGGGCCGGCGTGCCCGGCCTTCGCCGTCGGTTGACGCGCGATCCGAGGGCGCATCCGGGGCGTGGGCCTGAGCTTGACCTCGTCCCGGAATCTCAACGACGATGTTGTGCCACCGCTCCGGCCCGCCCTCGAACTCCGGGCCTGGCCCATGGATCGGCAGCACCTGCGGCTCAAAGCCCATCGCTCTCAGCTGCTCCACGAGCCACTCCTCCATCTTGACAAGTGCCCGCTGGTTCTCCTCTCCACCGCGCGGCGAGCGAGACGGAGGCAACGCGGTGAGAGTCGCCATGAGGCGGTCCGGGTCGACGTGGTCGAGCAGGCAAGTCGGCGTCAGAGCTTCAGGCTGTCCCGAGGCCAGGCAAGGCGCCGGGATCATCCAGAGCGCCGCAAGCCAGGCGAGCATGAACCGGAGCGCCCCACGCCCGGAGGGCGCACGGCGGTCGCCGGGGGCTTCAGCCCCCGGGCCGCGCGCCAAAGGCCCAACGCCCGGAGGGCGTGCGAGACGTGAACGCGCGAGCATGACCGGCGAGGACGCGGCGGCGGTGCGCATGCCTGAGCGTACCACCGGCCCGGCACGGCTCAAGCCGGCGTGGGGTCATCGACGCCAAATGGCGCACAGAAGCGATCAACAGGGCGAGATTTCGGGAGATTCGGGGTCGTGGGCGGGCGTGGCTTGCCCTCACCCGGCGTCTCCCCCCCCTGCGGGGCCGGGATGGGGAGAGGGGAGCGGATCGGGTGTGAGGGAAGGCATCGAGGCAGGAGGCATCGAGGCATCCAGGAGAGGCTTCTCGCGGTTGGCGAACTTCATGCGGCCCATGCCGATGTAGACCAGGACCTCGAAGGTGAGCATGCCGGCGATGAGGCCCAGGGCGGGCAGGGTGATGGGGGCGAGCTGCATGGGGCCGCGGAAGATGCCGACGTTGTGGCGGTTGGTGATCTCAAGGAGCCCCCAGCCGACGACGTGGCCGACGACGGCCAGGACGGAGCCGAGGACCCAGCCGACACTGGCGTGGGCGCAGATGACCTTGGCGATGGTGGGGGTGATGCGCCAGCCGCGGCGTGGGCCCCAGAAGCGGATGCCGCGTTCTTCGACGAGGGTGAGGAGCCAGAGCAGCATCCAGCCGGCGGCCACCAATACGGAGACACCGGCTGCGCCACCGACGAGGGTTCCCAAGGTCTCGATGTACCCGATCCACCCCGCCTCGCGGATCGTGACCACGACGAGCACGATGTAACCCGCCATGGGCGGCATGGACGCTGCCACGCCGAGCGAGAGGGCGAGTAAACGCTTCTCGTCTGTGTGGAGCGACGCCACATCGAACACGCGGCGAGGGTTGCGCAAAGTCATGCGCCAGGTGGAGAACAACGACGACCACTTCGGATCCCGCTGCCAACGCGTTCCCGGACGCAAACCATGCGGCGATGAACCAACCTGTCGCCCGCACTCCGGGCACGCCCCTTCGGCGGGCAGGCCCTCGATCTCGTACCCGCAGGTCTCGCAGAGCAGGACGAACTCATCGGGCACGTGCTTCCCCACGGGGGATTGTTCGCGGGGTGGGGCGGCGGGGTTGCGAGCCTCCACAGCAATGGAGCCGATCGCGCGAGCGGTCGGGTGCCCGAGTTTTCCCGGCGCGGTGGGAACCACCGACGGTTGCCCGACCGCTCGCGCGATCGGCTCTGTTGACCGGGGCACTTGTTGCCCGGCGCGATAGGCACTAACCTTGCCCACCGATGGCCGACATCCGCCGCATCACGACCGCCGATCCGCTGTATCCGCAGGAGTGCGCCCTCCGTGAACAGGTGCTGCTCGGGCCGATCGGGTACGACATGGCCCGGTTCCGGCGAGAGTTTTCCGGGATGGAGGAGAAGTTCGAGCACTTCGTGGCGGTGGTGCGGCATGCGTCCGGGCCGCGCGTGATTGGCTGCGCGACGCTGCTGCCCGCGTACCCGGCGGCGGGAACCGGAAAGCTGATGCAGATGGCGGTGGACCCGCAGCGGCAGGGCGAGGGATTGGGACGGCGGCTGGTGGTGGCGGTGGAGAGCCGGGCCTTCGGCGAACTGGGCCTGACCGAGCTGTTCTGCCACGCGCAGCTGCCGGCGATTGGGTTCTATGACGCGCTGGGGTGGGAGACGGTGTCGGACGAGTTCACGGAGGCCGGGGTCCCGCACAGGAAGATGCGGCTGCGGGCGGAGAAGCCGGGGATGGCCGAGCGGCTGGTGGAGGAGTAGTTCGTTCGCCCGGAGGGCGAGCGGAGGTAGTCGGGGGCTTCAGCCCCGGGCGTGGCTCTTCAATGCAGTCATCGCCCGGAGGGCGCACGAATGGGCGGGCAGCATGCACGATGCCGCGTGTAATCCGCGTGGGTTATGCACGCGCCGATGCTTGAAGAGCCCCTTACCCGGCCCTCTCCCGTGCAAAGCCACGGGGAGAGGGTGCGAGATCAATGCACCGGCGCGTGTTTGTCACCCGGGAACTGCTTGACGCCCTTCTGAACGGCCGGGCGTCCCTTGCCGCGGAGGTCGGTCGGCGTGCGCTCCGGGATGATGAACTGCTCGGGCGGCAGGCTGGTCGAGTAGGCCAGGGCCGCCTCGGCGGCCTTGAGCATGGACTCGTCGGCCGCTTCGGTCACATCATCGTTCAGGGCGCGGATGCTCGCGTCGATCTCCTTTTCGGCCAGGTCGAAGAAGTGCTCGGCGGCGGCCTTGTCGCGTGCGAACTCCGGGCTGGCCGGTCCGCCGTTGGCCTGGCGGACGTCCATGTCGAGTTTGGAGAGGGTGCAGGCGAAGGCGTGGATCAGGATCGCCACGTCGGCGATGCGGGCCTGCACGCACTGACGCTCGATGATCTTGGCGTCGTGGCGCTTGCTGGCCATCTTGAACTGATAAGTGTGCTCACGGACCAGGCGGGCCAGGCGCTCGGCGTGGCGGGAGAGGCTCGCGTGAACCTTGGTCAGGCGCGGCATGGCGGGGCGGATGCCCAGGAACACTTCCTTGGCGATGGGCACGCCGGCCTTGATGACCTTGGCCTTGAAGGGCGACCTCTTGGCCGCATCGCGCACGCCCAGCATGTACTCGGCCAGCTGCTTGCCGCCGTAGGCGAAGATGAACGACTGCATCACCTCGTTGGCGCCCTCGACGATGATGTTGATGCGCGAGTCGCGGAAGATGCGCTCGATCTCGTTCTCGGTCATGTAGCCTTCGCCGCCCATGATCTGGACGGCGTCGTTGACGACGCGCCAGCCGTACTCGGAGCAGAAGACCTTGCAGATCGCGGTCTCGACCATGATGTCCTCATCCTTGCGGTCGAGAAAGCCGGTGGTCATGTACAGCAGCGAGTCCATGGCGTAGACATACGCGGCCATGCGCGCGATCTTCTGCTTCATCAGGTCGAAGTCGGAGAGCGGGCGCTTGAACTGATAGCGGGTCTGGCTCCACTTGATGGACTGGTCCATGGCGCGGCGCGCGCCGCCGAGCATGCCCGCGCTCAGCGTGCATCGCCCGTAGTTGAGGCAGGTCAGCGCGATGTTGAGACCCTTGCCCTCCTGGCCCAGCAGGTGGGCCTTGGGGACGCGGACGTCCTTGAACTTGATTCGCGCCTGCCAGGTGCCACGGATTCCGCACTTGCTGCGGTTCTTCTGGAAGATGTCGATGCCGGGCATGTCGGGGGTGCAGACCAGCGCGGAGACCTTCTCTTTGCCGTCGACCATCTGCTTGCACATGACGGTGAACATGCCCGAGAGGGCGCCGGAGGTGGCCCACTTCTTCTCGCCGTTGAGGATGTAGAACTCGCCGTCGGGGGTCTTCTCGCAGCGGGTCTCCTGCCCGCCGGCGTCGCAGCCGACGTTGGGCTCGGAGAGGCAGAACGCGCTGAGCCAGTCCTTGGCCAGGCGCGGCAGCCAGCGGGATTTTTGCTCGGGGTTGCCGAAGAGCATGACGGCCTTGCAGCCGATCGACTGGTGTGCCGAGACCATGACCGCCGTGGAGCCGCAGTACTTGCCAATGGTCTCCAGCACGCGGTTGTAGGACGTGATGCCCATGCCCTGGCCGCCGAACTCCTTGGAGATGGTCATGCCCAGCACGCCCATCTCGAAGAGGCGGTCGACGACCCAGCGCGGGATCTCTTGGTCCTGGTCGATCATGACCGCCGGGTGCTCGGTGCGGAGGTAATCCTCAAGGCGGGCGACGAGCTGGTCGCACGCGGCCACTTCTTCCGGCGGGATCGCCTGGGGATACGGGAACAGCAGCTCCTCGCGGATGCGCCCCCAGAAGTAGTTCTTGGCCACGCCCATCGATTCGGGCTCGGCCCCGAGCAACTGCTCGGCCTCGGCGATCATCGCCTTGTCCCGGTCCGAAACGCCCTTCATGTCCTTCAGGTCGGCCATGTCAAACTACTCCTGTTCGAGTCGATCCAGAACGCGGAGGCAGCGGAGACTGGACGCGGAAGGAGCGGAGCGAGGAGGGCCGGCCAGAATCCGTCCAGTCATCCGCACTCCGACGAAGCAATCCAGTCTTCGCGTCCTCCGCGTTTCCTCTCCGCGCTTGTTCTACTTGGACTTGGCGAAAAACGCCTCCAGAGCCTTCTTCGCTTCGGGGGTGTGTCTCAGACGCACGAGTTCTTCGCGTTCGACCGCGCAGGCCGCCTCCCAGCCGCGCGAGAGCCCGGCGTCGACAGCCCGAGCCACCGCTCGGGCCGACGCGGTGTCGGGCAGGTCGGCCTTCACGCGGTCCAGCGCGCTCAGCACGCCACCGGCCCAGGACGGGCGGCCGATCCACCGGAGGGGTTGCCCATCGCTCGACTTGCGCTTGCGATTGGGCGACGCGACCCAGGCCTTGGCCGTGGCGAGCAGGCTGTCGGCGTCGGGGGCGACCGCATCAAACAGCCCGGCCTGCACGGCTTGGTCATAGCCCATCGTCTTGCCGCTGGCGGTCAGGCGGATCGCCTCGGCTGGGTCCATGCGGGCGGGGAGCAGGTTGGTGCCGCCCCAGCCGGGGCAGAGGCTCAGGCCGGTCTCGGGCAGGCCCACGGGGTAAGGCTTGCCTGGCGCACCATCCTTGCCGGGGCCGGGGGGCGCGCCGATCAGGCCATCGCAGTGCATGGCGATCTCAAGCCCGCCGCCCAGGGCGGCTCCGCCGATCGCGGCCGCGGTGGGGAAGGGCATCTTGGCCAACATGCCAAACACGCGGGCGCCGTACTCGAGGTACCGGTGCAGTTGGTCGTCGGGCCACTCGCTGATGGACTTCAGGTCGGCCCCGGCGATGAACACGCGAGAGGCCGAGGCCAGGACCAGCCCGCGGATCGCGCGGCCCTCGAGTTCACCCTTGACCAGGGGGGAGAGCGAGGCGTCGATCCGGCGGAGCAGGTCGTGGTCGAGCACGACGACGGGGCGGCCTGGCTGCTCGAGGGTGACGGTGACAACGCCGGCGTGATCGCCGGTTTGCTCGACCGAGATGGGAAGGGGTGCGGTGTCCATGCGCGGGCGAGAGCCGCCCGGGACGAGTATAGGTCGACGCGACGTTTCGCGGGCCGGGAAGCAGTGCAGTTTGCTGTGTTTTGAGGAGCGGCACGCGCAGCCCGGAGAGGCAGCCCGACCGACAGCGCGCGCTCTGCGCAGCGGTTGGAACCTGTCCGCCCAGCGCCCTTCGTGGCGGTCGGGCCGCTCATCGCGAAGTCATCGCGTGCTCCCACCCGCGGCTCTTTTCACACCGCGAACGACGACCCGCAGCCGCAGGAAGTGGAGGCGTTGGGGTTCGAGAACACGAACCCGCGCCCCATGATCTCGTCGCGGAAGTCGATCTGGGTGCCCGAGAGGTAGAGCAGGCTCTTGGGGTCGGCGACGATGGCGATGCCGTGCTGCTCGAAGACCTCGTCGGTGTCCTTCTGGTTCTCGGTGAGGTCCAGGACGTAGGAGAAGCCCGAGCATCCGCCACCCTTCACGCCCACGCGAAGGCGCACCTTGGAAGCGTCGAGTTCTTGCTCCTTGATGATCTTCTGGATCTCGCGGGCGGCGGTGTCGGTGAGGATCACGCCGGTGGCGGAGGTGTCGGCGGGCTGGGTCTGGGTGAGGGCCATGGTGGGCTCCTGTGGTTATGCGGTGCGGTCCTGAAAAGTGAACCGGTTGGGATGCGTTGCTATTGCACCAGATGATACGGGGCAAACCAGCCGGCGGATCGTGAGTCTTCGGTCGCGTGGTCCGAGAAGGGTCGGTCGCTCCGAGTCAGAGGGTCGCCGTCGCCATCGTGGCCTCGGCGATCCCGTTTTTGGCCTTGTAGTCGGCGATGGCGGCCCGGATCGCGTCCTCGGCCAGGACCGAGCAGTGGATCTTGACCGGGGGGAGGTTGAGCTCCTCGACGATCTGCGTGTTCTTGATGGCCAGACCCTCATCGACGGTCCTGCCCTTGAGCCACTCGGTGGCGAGTGACGAGGAGGCGATGGCCGAGCCGCAGCCGAAGCACTTGAACTTGGCGTCCTCGATCTTGCCGGTGACCTGGTTGACCTTGATCTGCAGCTGCATGACGTCGCCGCACTCGGGTGCGCCGACGAGGCCGACCCCGACGTCCTTTCGGGACTTGACGTCGGAGGTTGAGCCGAAGTTCCCGACGTTTCGGGGGTTCTCGTAATGGTCGATGATTTTGGGGCCGTATGCCATGGTCAGTTGTCTCCGTTCTTGGTGGTGTCGGCGAAGGGGTCGAGGTAAAGGGTGATCCAGTGGTTGCTCTTGGTCTCGATGCTCTCCTGGAGCGAGTTGAGGATGTGGATCAAGCGACTGGCGCTGCCTGTCTGGACGCGGGTGATGACCGGCACGGTCCACCCGCTGGCGACCTGCTTGATCCGGTCGTCGAGCGCCACCCGGCCGAACTCAGCCACCTCGGCGGGGTATTCCCGCCATGGGTCTCGAATGGCGTCAAGAACCCGCCTCTGCGCCTCCGGGCTGCCTTCGCTCGGGCTCATCCCCGCACCATCCTTTCGGCCCGCGATACCGGGCGGGCACACGCATGAAGGGCTTGTTCCACCGCGTCCGCGTCGAGCGTCTCGGAGGCTCCGTCGTCGGCGATGATCCGTAGATTGTAGAGGGAGACGATGTCGATCAAGTGCCTGTTGGCTCTGTCGCGATGGACCCGGGTCCGAGCCACCAGCGTCGCACGAAGGTGCTCGGCCAAGGCGTCATGCGACCAGTTGCCGCGGACGGGGGGCTCACTTCCCCGTTGGAGCCGCGTCGCGTGGACCGCGGCGTACCCGGCGAAGTAGAACCTCGAGTCCGCAGATCTTCCGAACTGCTGATTCGCGCGGAGCCCGCGACCGGCCCCGATGCCGCTTCTCGCGAGTGCGAGCCAATCCGAGGTTCGGCGGGAGGCATTGCGCATCAGTGCTTGGCCCACTCGATCTTGGTGATGTCGATCCCCTCCTTGTGCATGTCGTACAGCGGCGACAGCAGCCGCAGCTTCCGCACCGCGCTCACGACCTTGTCCACCGTGTAGTCCACCTGCTCCGCCGTCGTCCACCGCCCCAGGCTCATCCGCAGGCTCGAGTGCGCCAGGTCGTCGCCAACGCCCAGGCTCTTGAGCACATACGACGGCTCCAGCGACGCGGAGGTACACGCCGACCCGCTGCTCACCGCGATCTCCTTCACCGCCATCATCAGGCTCTCGCCCTCGACGAAGCCGAACGAGATGTTGGTGATGTGCGGCAGCCGTCGCTCCGCGTGCCCGTTGATCTGCGTCACATCCAGCTGGCTCGTGATGCCCTGCTCCAGCCGCTTGCGAAGGCCCAGCAGGCGCTGGCCCTCCGCCACCATCTCGCCCGCGGCGATCTCGCACGCCTTGCCCAGGCCCACGATCCCGGTGACGTTGAGCGTGCCGGGGCGGAAGCCACGCTCCTGCCCGCCGCCATCGACCAGGGCGCTCAGACGGACGCGGGGCTTGCGCCGGCGGACGTAGAGGGCGCCCACGCCCTTGGGGCCATAGAGCTTGTGGGCGGACATGGAGAGCAGGTCGATGTTGTCGCGCTCAACGTTCACCGGCATCTTGCCGGCCCACTGCGTCGCGTCCGTGTGGAACAGCACGCCCTTCCCGTGGCACAGTTTGCCGATCTCGGGAACCTCGTTGATCGTCCCGACCTCGTTGTTGGCCCACATCAGCGTGACCAGGATCGTCTCCGGGCGCATCGCGGCCCGCACCATCTCCGCGGTGATGATCCCATCCCGCCCCGGCTCCAGGAACGTCGCGTCGAAGCCTTCCTTCATCAGGCGCTTCACCGGGTCCAGCACCGCCTTGTGCTCGTGGATCGCCGAGATGATGTGCCCGCGCTCCGTGCTGCCCGCCGGCGCCTTGGCGTACATCGACGCCCCGCCCTTGATCGCGATGTTGTTCGACTCCGTCGAGCCACTGGTGAACACGATCTCCTTGGGATCGGCCCCCAGAAGTCTGGCGACCTGCTCCCGCGCGTGTTCCACGCCGTCCTCGGACTCCCACCCGAATGAGTGGTTCCGGCTGCCAGGATTGCCGTACATCTTCGTAAAGAACGGGAGCATCGCCTCCACGACCCGCGGGTCGCAGGGTGTCGTGGCGGCGTGGTCGAGGTAAATCGGGAGCGTGACGGCCATGGCGGACTCCGTGCCCTGGGACCCGGTCCCCGGTGAGGCGGACGTGGCTCAAACCGGATAGCAAGGTCCGATTGTTTAGAATCGTTCTATTCTAGGCACCCGCTTCGGCGCCTGGGGCGCGGGCGTGACAGGGAAAACCCATTATCTGAATCCCGACCCGATCCACATCGAGTTCTGCCCTCAGGGGGCGGGTCTCGGCGCGGAAATCAGCCCCGGAATCGGATAATGCGTTTGCCCTGGCGGGAGCGAGCTCGCGCCAAGCGCGGTCCGCACCTCGATTCGGGTGCTCGGGGCGAGCTGCGCAGAGGTCGATACTTCGCGTGCCCATGCACGCGGCCACCCCGTCACGCCCCCGGCCTGCGATACACGAGGGTCACTCGGTTGCCCTTCGCGTTGTAGTCGATGCTCGCCATGTACGCCCGCATGAGCATCAACCCCCGCCCCGCGGGCTTGTCCAGGTTCTCATCCAGCGTCGGGTCGGGCACCGCCTCGGGCGTGAAGCCCGGACCCTGGTCCTCAACCGATATCTTCACCTCTTCCGGGCCGACGGTCACGTCCAGCGTCACGGGCGTCTCACGCGGCAGCCGGCGATGCCCGTGGCGAAAGGCGTTGGTCAGCGCCTCTTCCACCGCAAGCCGCACCGCGAACCGCGAGGCCTTGGCGTACGCGAACTTGTCCAGCGCCTCGAGCAGGCGGTTCTCGGCCGCCGAGATCTCACCCCGGTCGTTGTGCAGACGCAGCACGACGTGCTCGGGCTTGCTCGGGTCGGGATGGGCGCGGGGGCTTGGCTGCATGTCGACCGATCCAGCGGGGCGCAAGGGGGGAACGCACCGCCCCCGAACTGGGGCGGGCGAGGCCGGTCTCGCCAGTCTCAGGTGAACGTCGCCAGCGCGTCGGCGGTCGTGTCGTGGATCGAGAAGATGCGGTTGAGCCGCGTGATCATGAACACTTCCATGATCTGCGGATCGATGTTGGCCAGACGCAGCTCGCCCTTCTTGGCCTTCATCCGGTTGTTGATCGAGATCAGCGTGCCCAGCGCGGCCGACGACAGGTGGTCGACATTCGAGAACGAGATGAGCAGGCGAGGGCTGGGCGTGGCGTCGATGATCGCGGTGATCTCGTCGCCGATCGCCTGGATGTTCGCCTCGTCCAAGATGTTGCGATCGACGAACTCCACCTGCGTGACGTCCTTCTCATGCTTGATCCGCAGACGCGTCCCGCTGGCTGCCATCGATCGATCCTCCTGAACGGGCGGATGCATCACCCTCGGCCCATCATAGCGTCGGGGAAACCTCGCGTCAGGCTCGCGGTTGCCAGGAGCGACAACCCACGGCTGACGGGGACGGGCTTTCCAGCCCGGTTCGCACCGGCGCGAGTGGTCGGTTCGGCGGCGATCCAGTCGGTGCTTGGGCTGGCCAGCCAAGGCGAGTCCGTCACCGCTCCGCAGCCCGCCGCGCGATCGCGGCGGGCCGGACGCCATCTCTCTCGCGCTGGTTGCTCGTCCCGCGCTTGCCGAGCGTGCCTTGCCCACTGGAGGATGGACGCGAGCGGCCAGACCTCGCCGCAAAAACAATCCGGGTCGGGTGCTTCGCACGCCCGACCCGGACCATTGCTCAATAACTCTGCCCGGTCCGCCCCTCAAGACGCGGCTCGGACATCAGCCGCCGAAGCCGGTGCGGATCTGCTCACCGATGCCGGGGTACGCGTTCTCCTCGTCCTCGTTCTGGATGAGGACCGTGGGCTTGATCAGGATGAGCAGTGTCTGCTCCTCCTTGGACTCGATTCGATTCGAGAAGAAGCGATTGAGGATCGGGATCTTGGACAGGATCGGCACGCCGGTCTCGACCTCGAACTCCGAGACCACGCGCTGGCCACCGATCAGAATGGTGCCCTGGTCGGGGATGGTGACGGTCGTGGAGACCGACGTGACCGTGGCCTCGGGGAGTTCGACGACCGACTCGGTGTCGGCCGAGTTGATCAGCTGCCCGCCGGCGACGGCGGTGACGTTGCGGGTGCGGAACGGACGCCCGAGCTGCGACACGCTGGTGGTGATGTTGAGCGTGACGTACCGGCGCCCGCCCGTCACCGTGCCCTCGACATCCAGCACGACACCCTCGGAGATCACGTTGATCGTGGGGTCGAAGCCAACGGCCGAGTCCGACACGATGGGGTTCAGGTCCGACACGAAGGACACCTGCGTGGCGACGTAGATGTTGGAGCGCTGCCCGTTGGTGAAGGTCAGGCGCGGGGCATTGAGCGAGACGGACCGGCGGTCAGCCTGCGTCGCCTGCACCAGGAAGTCGACCTGGATGTCGTCCAGGAACTGCCCCGCGATGCCCAGCGCGGGGGATTCGGACAGGATCGTCGAGGCGAACGACGAGCCGGCCGCCAGCACCGAGGACAGCCCCAGCGAGTTCTGGGCCGACCCGATCGGGCTGAACTCCGCCGGCGGGATCACGCCCTGCGAGAGCGAGCCCGGCGCGGGGCTGGCGGCGGTGGGCTGGCTGCTGCCCGTGATCACGCGCTGGTACCCCCCCTGCTCGAAGTTGAAGAAATCCGAAGGCAGGATCGTGGGGTCTCGCCCCTGGGCGGCCACGACCGGAGCCGCGGTCGTGTTGAAGTACACGTCCAGGTCGAACCCTATCTGCTCGAAGAAGTCCTGGTTGACCAGCAGGAACCGGGCCTCGACGTTGATCTGCATCGCGCGGATCTCGCGCAGTTTGGCGAGAAGCCCCGCGACCTCGCGGTGGTTGCGGGCCGTGTTGGTGATGATGAGGTTGCCGTTGAGTTCCTGGATGTAGCCGGTGTCCCCGCCGTTCTCGCGCCAGCCATCAAAATCGACGTTCTGGGTGATGATCTCCAAGATGCGGTCGATGCGGTCCTGCAGGGGGAGGCGCTCGGTGTCCTCCTCGTCGTTCTCCTGGAACGGGCTCTGCCCGCCGCCGCCGCCGCCCTGCCCGGACTGGAGCACCGATTGCAGGTCGAAATCCGGGGCGTTGTCGTAGTCGGGGACTTCGATGAGCAGGTCGCGGATGTCGTAGATGACCAGCTCGGTCTGGCGACGCAGAGCCTCATCCGAGGAGATGATGACCACGCCGTCCTGGATGGCCCACGAGGCCGCGTCGCCGAAGTCGCCGCCCGAAACCTTGGCCAGAACGCGGTCCAGAACCGTGGACACGGGTGCACTCGACAGGCTCAGGTTGACCGGATCGCCGCGCTCGACGCCGATGGTCTCCAGAGCGTCCCAGTCGGCATCCATGTCGATCTGGGTCACGCCTTCGAGGAACGTCACGACGTTCTCGAGCGGGTTGTTGGCGAACTGGGCCGGGATGCGGGTGCTCTCCAGCTGGGCCAGCACGCGGCGATTCTCCGGGCTGTCGGCGTACGCCGTCGGCTCGCCGCGCCGGAACGAGATCGCGGGCCAGTCGGGCGGGAAGTTGACGATCCCCCGAGGCGGGCGGAGAGCCTCGGCATTGTCCCGGATCAGCCCCGCCTCCAGCTCGAACTGGTCGCTGCGGAACCGGTTGTACTCGGTGAACACCTGCGAGTCGAACAGGATGTCCTTCATGAACAGCGCGGCGGGGTCAATCGGGTCCAGGAACAGAATCTGGTCGATGACCTGGATCGCCTCGCGGTACTTCATCTCCATCTGCAAGGCCCGGGCCCGGCGCAGCAACTCGCGCTTCTGGCTCTCCCGATCGGCCGAAGCGCTGGCCTCGCGATCACGGGCCTCCTGCTCCAAGCGGGCGGCGGCCTCGGCCGAGGTCTCCTGGGCCAGCCGGTCACGCCGCGTGCTCACCTGCTGCAGCATCGCCGCCGCATCGGCCCGGTAGCGGTCCACATCGGCCTGCGAGAACAGGCTTTGGTTCGCCTCGATTGTCGCCTCGGCCCGAGACGCCAGACGCCCGGCCCCGTCCACGTCGCCCCCCCCCAGAGCCAGGTTGGCCTGCTCCATCAGGTTGGCGAACTCGGCCTGCACGCGCTGACGCTCCACGTCGCGCTCACGCTCCAGCTCGGTCAGTGGCTGCCCGCCCGACTGCACCCGGGCCCGGGTCTCGTTCAGGCGGTCCTCGATCATCGTCACTTCTTCAGCCGACAGCATCGAGCGGTAGTCGGTCAGCAGGCGGTTGTACGCCTCGTTGGCCCGCGCGTACTCCCCGTTCTGGAAGTACCCGTTGGCCTCACCCATGAGCGACTGGGCGCCCACGCGACGGGCCTCGTCCACCAGCGGGTCGCCGGTGGGCTGGGTGTCGATGTTCTGGGGGTTGCGGTTGACCACGCCGGGCTGCATCGCGCCCGCGGTCACCGTCGTGCTGATCCCGGTGCCCAGCAGCGTGCCCTGCCCGGACTCCAGGGCCATGATCTGGCTCTTATAGGTGGTCAGCGCGATCCGCTGATCGTCGCTCAGCAGCACGCCCGAACGCTGCACCGCGTCAAGGGTCGCCTTGGCCTCGACCAGCCGCCCGGCGTTGAACGCCTCGGTCGCCCGGGCCATCGCGTCCGGCACCAGCACCTCGAGCTCAACCCGGCGAGACTCGATCTGGTTCAGCAGCGACATCGCACCGGCCGCCTGCGAACCCGTCGCGGTCGCCGCCTGCGCCACGCCCTGAGCGTGCCGCTCGGCCATGATCAGGTCGCCCCGGGCCATCGCCAGGTCCGCCTTCTGCAGCGACACATCGTTGGGGTCCATCGACTGGATCTTGCGGCTTGCGGTCTGGAGCAGCGCGTGCGCCCGGTCGCTCTCAACTCTCGACAAGCTCGCCCCCATGTCCGGGCCAAGCACGTCCAGGAGCAGCGCCTGGGCTCTCACCACGCGGGCCGACGCGATGAGATCCGCCGACTGTGTCAGGCGAGACTCAACCGTCCCCTGCGGCAACGCCGGCTCAGGGAACCAGCCCGACTGGGTGGTCTGCCCCGACGCCAACCCCACCGAGATCATCGACCCCGCGACGGCGGCCAGCCAGGCGGCGGAGCGGAACACACGCGGGCACGACAGCGACTTCGACATAGCGATCTCCGGTGCGGGTCGAACCACGAAATCCGACCCCGGCGAAGCACAACAGGAACGACTGGAAGGAGTGAAGAGGACGGCCCGTGATGAACCGCCTCGTGAACTGGCCGCGAAAGCACTGGCAACGGAGTGGAAATCACGAGCGTCAGGACGCGCAGTGGCCCTGAAGAACGCTGGGGACTTCCCCGAATCGGCATCGCCCTCTTCGCCACATCGGCCGCAGTCGGGCAACACCATCCCCTAGGCCGCCGAGGCCAACCCAAGGGAGGGGGTGCAAGGTACCGGGGAGTCCGGCGGGACGCAACCCGGGAAGTTGAGAGGCAATGTGGAGAAAATGGAGACTCCACCCCGGTGAGCACCTGAAACCGGCGTACACAGGCGGGACACGCGGCTCTCCCCCAGCCCGGTTTGACGCGAGCGCGGCCGGTTTGTTCTGGATCGGTAGGGATCGACGCCCAGATGGCAAGTGGGGTCCAGTCGGCAGCGCCGGGACTGCGTGTTGGCGGGATCAAGTCGCTGTCGCGCCGAAAGTTGCGGGCAGCCAAGGGCGACCGGAGAAGCCTTGATCCGCACCGCCATCCCCGCACCGAACAGGCGTTCGCGGCCGTCGGCGAACGCCCCGCGGCGGCTAGGCCCGCAGTCGCCCCGGGCCCACGCGGCCGTCCAGATCGTGAAGTCCACGCGACCGACCACCGCGCACCGTGCGAGAATCTGGCACACCTCTGGCCAAGGGCCCTCTAGTTCAGCCACCGCACTCGATGCACCGTTCCCGTCTCCATCCTCAGCGCCCCCCGCTTGCCACCGAGCAAAACCCGGAGTTGCTTGGGCAGAACCCGGTCCGCCGTGACGACCAGTGGCTCAAACGCCACATGGACCGCGTCGCCCGCCTGCTTCATGGCCGCGTCCCGAGCCAAGGTCTCGGCCTGGGCCATGCAGTCCGCGTGCAGCAGCACCTCCGCGTACCGCAGCAACCCTTCCTCGCGTTTGGGCACCTCAACCAGCGTCCGAACGAGGCACCGCCACGCGGTCGAGCCCAGGTCGTTGCCCTCCTCATCCAGGTTCGACTCCGGGTCCACGTTCAGCACCAGCCGCCAATCCTCTTTTAGCCGTTCGATGATCTCATCGGCCGCCATCAGGTCGGGCTGGTCGTCCGGAGCAAGCAGCACGCCCCGGTGCTCGTGGGCCGCGGCATCCGCCCCTCCCGGCATCTCCACCTCTTCCAGGTCGAACGCCTGCAGAATCCGCTCGACCCTCTCCTTCATCTCCGGCGTGGCCCGGATGGTCAGAATCTTGTGCTCATCAAGGAACACATAGAAAAACGGGTCGTCGCACATCGCCCCGAACCCGCACAGCCCGTCCTCAAGCAGCCAGGGGCGGTAGCGGGCGATGCACTCGAGGTAACGATCGACGCCGCACAGGTCATACGAGATGTACGGGTCGATCTCGCGGTACGCATCGTGACCGATCACGTCCAGAATCGGGAACACGCGCGGCGGCAGCAGGCTGAAAAGCATCCGCAGCATCGGGTCCAGGCGGTCGCCCGTCACCACCACCTCATACGCGTACCGGTCGGGCCACTCTTCCCAGTCTCCGGTGTTGTTGTCCCCGTCGGCCGCCTCAAAGTTCACCGCGTACCCCGCCTTCGCGGTCATTGGCTCGATCGGATAGACCCCCAGCGGGAACTTGAAGCCCCCGATTTCCTTCCGAGCGATCGAAGTGTCCACAACGCAGCGGCCCATGCTTGGTCGCTACTGTATCGCCATCCCACCCGCGTGCGCGAGCACGCGGTGGATTCCCCGCCCCCTCCCATCGGTCGCGCCCCCATACCCGCGGCCCGGACTCCCACGCTCCCATGCCCGAACTCGACCCCTCATCCTCCTCCGACTCCCTCATCGTCTTGGGCATCGCCGTCGGTAACACCCGCACCCGCATCGGGCTTGTCGAACGGGCCGGCGTCGCCCAGGCCGAGAGCCTCGCCAACGGACCCGCCCCGGGCATGGGCGGCGGACGCGGGCACGAGCGCGAGGCTCCCATCGACCAGATGGTCGCCCTCATCGTGCGCCTCGCGAGCGAATCCCCCGCCGCTCCCATCCTCATCGCTTCGGTGAACGATCCCGTCGCCGACCGTCTTGAGGATGCGCTCCGCGATGAGGCCCCGCTGGCGGGTCGCGTCCACCGCCTCGGCCGTGACCTGCCCATCCTCGCGCCCCACACCATCGACGAGGGCTCGATGATCGGCCAGGACCGCCTGCTCTGCGGCCTGGCCGCGTTCGAGAAGGCCGGCCAGGCCTGCGTCGTCATCGACGCCGGCACCGCCGTCACCGTGGATTTCATCGACGGCACCGGCGTTTTCCATGGCGGTGCCATCGCCCCGGGCGCGTCCATGATGCTCCGCTCCCTGCACGAATGGACCGCGGTCCTTCCTCTGCTCACCCCCGAGCCGCTGCCGATAGGTGAGGACGAGCCGGCCTGGGGCACCAACACCAAGGACGCCATGCTGCTCGGCATGCACGCGGCCATGCGAGGCCTGGTGGTCCACCTCATCGACCGTTACGCCGAGGCCTTCGGCGGATACCCCCAGGTCATCGCCACTGGCGGCGATGCGCCGCTGCTCTTCAAGGATGAGCCGCTGGTCGAGCATGTGGTCACGGACCTGCAACTCCAGGGCATCTGGCTGGCGTGCAAGCGAGCGATCGAGGCGGAAGACGAAGACGACGACGAGGACCGGTGAGGCGACGTGCCATCAGGCGTGGCTCTGCACGCCTGATGCTCTTGTCCGCGGGGAGCACCACCCGCTCAGAGCCGCGGCTGGTCGCACCACTCGATCAACCGGCCATTTGATGGACTCCGTGACCCTCACCATCCTGACCCCCCCCGAGCCCGGCGCCATCGCCGTGTTGCAGGTCGCCGCCACCGATGCCGCCTCGCTCGAACAAGCCGCCTCGCGTGCTGCCATCCCGGCCCCACCCGTCGGCTCCCTCCGCCTCGCCTCCATCGCCGGCGTCGACCTGGGCGTCATCACTCGCTGGACCGACACAACCCTTCACCTGATGCCCCACGCCGGCCCGGCCGTCATCCAGGAAATCGTCCGTCGCCTTGAAGCCGTCGGCGTCACCCTCGTCCGCCCCGAATCCCTCGACCCCCGCACCCTCTACCCCGAAGCCGCCGACCACATCGAGGCCCGCATGTTGTGGGCCCTCTCCCAGGCCGCCAGCCCGCTCGCCATCGACCTGCTTCTTGACCAGCCCCGCCGCTGGCGACTCCCTGAATCCACGAGCGACCCCGCCCGCGACCGCATCCTCAATCGCCTCATCACCCCGCCCACCATCGCGGCCCTCGGCCCGCCCAACATCGGCAAGTCCACCCTCTGCAACGCCCTGGCCGGACGCTCCGTCGCCATCGTCGCAGACGAGCCCGGCACCACCCGCGACCACGTCGGCGTCATGATCGAAGTGGGGGGGCTGGTCGTCCGCTACATCGACACCCCAGGCATGACCACCCTGGGCTCCCGCCCCGGTGCCCCGCGCGAAGAATCCGACGCCGTCGCCATCACCCGGCGGGCTTTGGAGTCCGCCCATCTGGTCCTTTGCTGCGGCGACGCGACCGCCGGGCCGCTTGATCTGCCCGGGACCCTCGGGCCGGTCGCCGGCGCGCTGACGCTGGCGCTCCGGGCCGATCTTGGTTCCGCCGACTTCCCCCGCGACCTGGACATCGCGGCGGCGACCGGCGAGGGCATCGAGAGGCTCGGCGACGCGATCCGTGAGCGGTTGGTGCCTCGGGAGGCGATGGAGGCGACGGGGCCGTGGAGGTTCTGGCGGTGAGTTGCCCCTTGGCCCCGGAGCCGGCCGCGCGAGCGGTCGCGCACTGAGTGGCGACCGGGTGCTGTGGGCAAGATCGGGAGTTGCCGGTCATCGAACGGTCCCCGACTGCTCGCGCGGCCGGTTCTGTTGTGACAAGCGCTCGCACTTCCCGCCCCATTGCCGCCTCCTACCCTCCCACGTCATGCCACTCGACGACCACACCGCGCCCTCCCCTTCGGTGCAACCGGCCTACGCACAGCCGGGGATGCCCTACACCCCCTCCCCCGAATCCATCGCCAAAACCCTCGCCCGACACCCGCGCCCCGCCGGCGGCGATCCCCTCCGCACCGCCGGCCTACCCCTCGTCTCGCTCACCTCCATGGTCCTCAACAACCAGGACGGCCCCCAGCAGACCACCACACGCCGCAAGCCCCCGTGGCTCAAGGCCAAAGTCCCGGGCGGCGAGGGCTACAACCGCCTCAAGTCCATCATGACCGAGCACCGACTCCACACCGTCTGCGAGGAGGCCGGCTGCCCCAACATGGGCGAGTGCTGGTCGCGCGGCGTCGCCACCATCATGATCCTGGGCGACACCTGCACCCGCGCCTGCGGCTTCTGCAACGTCAAAACCGGCAGACCCGGCGCCGTCGACAAGGACGAGCCACGCCGCGTCGCCGAGAGCCTCGCCCTCATGGGCCTCAAGCACGTCGTCATCACCAGCGTCAATCGCGATGAACTCTCCGACGGCGGCGCGGGCATCTGGGCCGAGACCATCATCCGCACCCGCGACGCCTGCCCGAACATGAGCGTCGAGGTCCTGATCCCCGACTTCGAGGGCGACTGGGGCGCACTGCAGATGGTCATCGACGCCAAACCCCACATCATCAACCACAACCTCGAAACCGTCCGCCGAATGTACCCCGCGGTACGCCCGTCGGCCAAGTTCGACCGCTCCCTGGAACTCCTGCGCCGTGTGAAGCAAGCGGGCATGGTCGCCAAAACCGGCATCATGGTCGGCATCGGAGAGCGCGACGACGAGGTGATGGCGATGATGCGGGAGGTGCAGGGGGCCACGGCGGCGGCTGGGGAAGTGGCAACGTGGCAGAGTGGAACAGTGGCACAATGCACGGCGGACACCCGCGAGTCGCTCGAAGCCCCCGCCGCGACTGCCTCGCACTTTGCCACTGTGCCACTCGACCACTCTGCCACGTCTGGTTCCGGCCGGCCCGACGCCTGCGACATCCTGACGATCGGCCAGTACCTCCAGCCGACCCGAAACCACCTTCCCATCGATCGATGGGTGACACCCGACCAGTTCGCCGCCCTCAAGGCCGCCGCTCTGGGGTTCGGCTTCAAGGTCGTCGAGTCCGGCCCATTGGTCAGGTCGAGCTATCACGCGGACCATCAGGCGGACGTGCTGAGCACGATCGGGGCGGAGCGGGGAGGCGAACGGAGCGCCTCGTGAGCTACTTTGTCCATGTCAATCGTCACCGAAAGCGGGCCTGCTGGCACCGTGACTGTTGCGGATACGTCAAGATGCACGGCGGCGAGGGGGCGGTCGCAGACCAGGATTGTACGAGCGTGAGACGGTCGAGGATCTCAAGCGGACTTTGAGTCGAGAGACACACCCGTTCCCAAGACATGAAGTCGCCCCTTGCGGCAGGTGCAAGCCCGAATGACTCTCCTCCAAAGCGAGGAGCACAGCGACCTGCATTCCCCGAGGGCAAGACGCATGGCGGGAACCCGCGCGATCAGAGGCAGCAACGCCCGCACTTCGAGCCGAAAGAGCCGGGAGTCGTTGGCGCGCCGGGACACCATCATCCTTCGCTCGAACGGCCCCGATCGATTTGAGGGGCACCCGCTTGAACTCCCCGCCGTCCGCGGGCACGCGGCGACGTGGCACGGCTGCTACTGGGGGACAGTCAGCGCTGCCACGAACGCGGTCCGCCGGATGGTTGCCGACGGGCGGCAACCTCCGCAGCCGGTACACATCCCCGAGCGCGACCAGCAGTTCAACATCCGCCTCACCGCCGACGAGAAACTCCGCCTCGAAAGCCTCGCGTCCCGCGACGGCTTCCGCGCCGTCTCCCACTACGTCCGCTCGGCGGCCCTCGGTCGAAACAGCTAGGCTTCACCCGCGGACCTTCGATGACCTTCCGGCGCCTCCGCGACGCGGGCCGGTCGGCATCCCCTTCACCTGTTACATTCCTGCCCATGCCCGCCCCGCGTCAGGCCCCGCTTCCCGCCCATGCCTCCCTCGCACTGTTGTACGTCGGTATCACGCTTATCTTCGGTTCGCTGGGTTCGATGATCGCGCTCCTGCACGATCCGCCGGGCGGGTGGATGTACGCCGTCCTGCTCTATCTGCTGTCGGGCTTCCTGGCCGTCGGGTGGGCGTTCATGTTCCAGCGGCGCGGGCGGTGGTTCCTGCTGCTTCTCCCCCGCATCCTGCTGCCCGCGGTCGGCACGCCCCTTCTCATCCCGCGTATCTGGCACTGGTCGATCCTGCACGTCGGCGATGGATACTCCGAACTCGTGCGCCGGATCATCCTGGCGCCCATGGCCATGGCCAGCATCTCCATCGGGTTCACGCTGGTCATCCAGTGTCTCACAAGCGTCGAGCGCCCGGGCACCCGCGCCCGCGCTGAACTCGCCCTGGCCGCGCAGATCCACGCCTCCCTCGTCACGCCCATCACCCTCTCCTGGAACTCCCTGCAAATCCACGGCACCTCCAAGCCCTCCGGCGAGATGGGCGGCGACCTCATCGACGTCGTCGCCACCGACCACCGCCTCGACCTGTTCCTGGCCGATGTCTCAGGCCACGGCGTGCGGGCCGGCGTCGTCATGGGCACGCTCAAGGCCACCGTCCGCACCGCCCGGCGCGAAGAGGGCCAGGTCTTCGACCACCTCGTCACCCTCAACGCGGTGCTGGCCGATCTGATCGAATCCTCGATGTTCGCCACCGCGGTCTGGGTGCGATTCGAACCCGCCCCCACCCAGACCGCCTCACCCATCGCGATTCGCGCCTCGATCATCGTCGCCGGCCACCCACCCGTCTTCGGGTCCCGCGCCGCCGACCGCCAAAGGCACGAGATCGGCGGCGAGAGCATGCCCCTTGGCATCCTCCCGGTGCAGCCCTTCCCCGTCAAATTCTTCGACCTCGCCCCCGGCGACATGGCCTCCCGCGAGTGGAAGTACTACCTCGCCTGGTGCGCCGTCCACCGCAACGACCGCGCCGCCGCCGCCGTCCCGCTCTTCATCGCCGCCGGCGAGCAGCACTTCAACACCCCTGCCTCGTTCTACAACGCCGCGTGCTGTGCCGCGCTCACACATGAAGACGACCAGGCCTTCGCCCTCCTGGCCCGCGCCGTCGAAGCCGGCTTCAGCGACGCCGATCTCGTGGTCAGCGACCCCGACCTCGTCACGCTCCACGACGATCCGCGGTTCGAGCCCCTGGTCGCACGCATCCTCGCCGCGCCCGAGGCCAACGGCGGGAACTAGCGCTCCCGTCGCCGATCCCCGCCGCCACCCGCGCCCCGTCGTCTACACCCGCCTCCCATATGCCCCGGGCGTGACCCCCGTCAACTTCCGGAACGCCCGCGTGAAGTGGCTCTGGTCAAAGAACCCCACCGACGTGCCCACGATCCGAGGCGTCATGCCCTCCCGCAGCAACTGCCGCGCACGCCGGATCCGCAGGTCCATCAGGTACTCCCGCGGCGACATCCGCATCACCGCCTTGAATGTCCGCTGCAAGTAAAACGGGCTGACCCCCACCAGGTCCGACAACTGGTCCAGACTCGCCGGCGCGGTCAGGTGCGCCGCCAGATGCTCGCGGATCACCCGTATCCTCCGCGGCTCGATCGGAGGCAACGCCGCGCTCGCCCCCGCCGCCCCGTGCCTCGCCACCAACTCACCCACCACTGCCACCAACTGATCCCCCGCCGCCACACCCGCCGCGCCCGACGCCGACAGCAGCCGCGCGTGAAGCTCCAGCAACCGCCAGGCCAGCGCGGCATCCGCCACCACCTTCGATTCCAGGCGTCCCGCTCCCATCCGCGCGCCAACGATCACACGGGTCGGCACCAGGAACGTCCGCACCCGCACCTCGCAAGGCCCCACCGGCGTCCGCGCCAACGGAACCCCGGGCTCAACCACCAGCACGGCGCCGGGCAGGAAGAGCGTGCTGTGCCGCCCGTAGCAGCACCGGCACATCCCCTGCTCAACCACCTCGATGACGTACTCATCGAACGATCGAAAGTGCATCTGCCCTTCGTCATCGCCACCGCCCGCCCCGTCGTCCCCGTCGCGGTCGCAGGGTCCATCAGCCCCCTCGACGCAACCCGCGGGCGCGCACACGACCAGTTCCGATCGCAGCAACTCGATTCCCCCGGCCTCGGAAAGCCGACGGAAACACGCCGGGCGCTCGCCCGGTCCCGACTCAGCCGCCGTCCCAACGATCCGTCGGGGGTCCGCCGAGCCAACAAATCCAGTACTGATCATTCGAGGTGGCCTCCCGCGCAGCCTGCGCGTGGCCCCCAGCCCTCACACGAATGTACCAACTCCCACCCGCCATTGCACGATTGCATCTGGCACAATCTTGCTCTGTGTGGATTCTCGGGCAATACACTGCGCCCGGGCCGATCGGCGAGCAGCTCCCCTTCCCTCTCCGCACGAGGCGGGGCGGCGCAAGCCCCCTCAAGATCAACCCCGACGCCGGGCACATGCTGTCAGCGGTTCCGCATTGAAATCTCTTGGAAAGACCCGAAGCTCGCGCCTTACGCCCGCCCGATATACGACCCGTCCGTCGTCGAAACCTTGATCTTCTCGCCCTCGGCGATGAACGCCGGCACCTTCGTCCGCAGCCCCGTCTCGCAGGTCGCGTCCTTCAACTGGTTCGTCGCCGTCGCGTTCTTCACGCCCGGCGAGGTCTCCGTGATCACCAGTTCCACCGCCGCCGGCAGCTCGATCGACACCGGGTTGTTCTCATAGAACAAGATCGTCGCGCTCGTGTTGGGCGCCAGGTATTTCAGCGCATCATCAAACGCCCCCCCGGGGATCGTCGTCTGATCGTAGTTGTCCTTGTCCATGAACGTCGCCCCCTGGTTGTCGGAGTACAGGTACTCCATGTCACGCTTATCCAGCGTGAACACCTCCAGGTCCTCACCCGAGCCCCAGCGCTTCTCCAGCACCTTGCCGCTCAGGATCTCCTTGTACTTGATCTGCATGAACGCCCGCAGATTGCCCGGCGTGCGGTGGTCCACCTGCGTCGCCACGCACAGTTTGCCGTCAACCTTGATGCCGTAACCCGGGCGAATATCCGTGGCCTTCATGATGCTCTCTCAAGGGATGGTGGGGGCAAACAGGCCGACAAACGCCGCGCCTGCCAGATCCCGACCGCTTGGTTCAGGGGGGGATCATCCTAGGCTTGCGAGCCCTTCGTTGCAGCCATCGCCGACTCCGGGTGACTCCGGGTGGCCCGCACTCGGGCCGCCCTCCGCCTTCAGGGGTCGTGGGCCTCTGCCCCACCCGGGGCCCAGCCCCGCCATTCACGCAGAAACCTCCTATGCCCACCCACACCCGCCGCACCTTCCTCACCACCTCTGCTGCTCTGGCCGCCTCCACCCTCCTCCCGTGGCC
>CAZHKB010000003.1:0-28548 GCA_964533405.1 uncultured Phycisphaeraceae bacterium
GGCGGAGAAGTCGATGCCGCCGGGGACTCGGGCGGCCACCAGGCGCGCGATGGTGGGCGAGGGCAGTCGGGGCGTTGCGTGCCGCAATGAGGTGGTGTCGAACTGGCTGGCGGAGGGGACCACGGTGCGTCGGCCCGGCGTCAGCGACTGGGCCGCGTAGGCGCGGGTGCCTTGCGACTGGGCGATGTGGAACGGGATCGGGTGGGAGACCTCGCTCATGCGGGGCGAGTGTAGCGTGGACGGAGGGCGGTCGCTGGTTCGTCTAGTCGTCCAGCCGGTCCGCAGGGACAGGTGGGGTGGGGGCGGTTGAGATCGCGGCTCGGAGGATCAGGTACGCGGCCCGATCCATGGCCCAGATTCCGCCCAGGGGGATGGTCTCCCGCGTCCCATCGCCGTCGAGGACCATGCGCCGCCAGCGCAGGTCGATAAGGATGCGAGGCGTGCGGAGGTCGTAGCAGCGGCTACGGAACGCGCGGTCGCTCCAGGGGCGAAACACGAGCACGTCGAGGCGTCCGGGAGAGAACCGATACCAGGTCTGCCGCCACACGCCCAGCGCCGCCAGGCCGAGGGTGCCCATGGCGCCCGCGGCCCCCATGGCCAGCGGCGGGCTCCTGAGAATCGGGATGAGCCCCGCCAGGATAAACCCGGTCACCGCCAGAACCAGAACGCCGAGCCATTCCCACCAGCGCTCGGGTGTGGGGATCGGGGCCTGGACCGACTCGGGTTCGAAGACCTCATCGCGGAGTGGTTCGAAGCGGTCGAGCAGTCTGGTGAAGTGCAGGGCGTGGATGCGACAGGAGGCATCGGCCGATTTGGGCGTGCTGTCCCGGCCGCGGCGTCGCCGGATGATCAGGATCGCGAAGAACGCGATCGGCAGGATGGCCCACCAGATCGCGATGGGACTGCCCGGTGGGAGGTGGGGGCGAAGCGCGTTGATGGCCCACACCAGCGGCAGGCCGCACAGCATCCCGGCGTAAACGAAGGTGAGCGTGGCGGCCTGATCGGACCGGCGAGCGGGTGGTGCCCAGGGAGAGATGCGGGCGAACGCGATATCCGGATGCCGATGGCGTGCGGGCGGCGTTGACTTGGGTGCGGCCCGCATGACGCGGCAATGTACCCCACACACCGGCATCACGAGGTCGCAACCTCACGACGCTCGAGCAGACTGCTCCGCTCGGCGTGGAGCAGGCGGATCGCGGCCACCGCGTCGCCGATCGGGATCGGCTGGGTGCCGCTTTGGATCGCGTCGATGAAGCCGCGGATTTCCAGATCGAACGGACCCTCGGGCGGGGCGGGGAGGTCCTGGCGGACGCCATTCTGACAGAGGATGAGGTTGGGCGTCCGTCCCAGGTCGAAGTCGATGGTCGCCCGCTCGAAGACGGCGGTGAGGCGGATGTGGAACCCGTAGGCCGGGTCGTGGTCGGTCCCACCCTCGGCCACAACATGGGGCACGTCCGGATATCGGTAGAGGGTGGTGACATGGCGATAGTCACCGGTCGAAGTGACGGACGTGGGCGTGCCGAGGCACCAGAGAATGAAGTCGGCGTCGTGGACGTGCAGGTCGAAGAGCGCGGCGCCGGACTCGTCGGCATTTTGGTAGAAGTCGGGGGACCACGGCGGGGTTGAGCCGCGGCGTGTGAGGGTGAGGGTTCGCAGGGAGCCGTGGATGCCGGTGCGGATGGCGTCGCGGACGAGCGGCCAGCCGGGCCAGAAGCGCATGACCATGGCGGGCATGCAGACCAAACGCGGGTGTTGTGCGGCGACGGGGTGGAGGCGCTGGGCGTCGGTGATTTCGAGTGAGAGCGGCTTCTCGACCAGCACATGCTTGCCGGCGCGGAGCGCGGCGATGGCCAGGTCAACATGCGTGCGTGTGTGGGTGCAGATGGAGACGGCGTCGATGCCCGGGTCGGCGATCAGGGCGAGCGGGTCCGTGAACGTGCGCACCTGCGCTGGGTCGAAGAGGCGGTCGGGCGCGCCGGTGGCGATGTTGCCGGTCACCGAGGCCAAGCCCGTCAGGCGATCGGGGCTGCGATCAGCGACGCCCGCGAGGCGGCAGGGCAATCCCGCGGCGGTGGCGGACTGGTAGCAGCGGGCGTGGGTGGAGCCCATGAAACCCAGGCCGATCACGCCGATGCGGATGGGGTCAGGCATGGGAAGGACTCGGCGTGGATGGAAGCGAGACGGGGGCAGTGGGGGTCGTGGCGGCGGTGGGGGTTGGAGTTGAATCGATCAGGCCGGGCAAGGCGGTCTCAAGCAGCGTACGGGCGGCGCGGACGTCGGCGATGCGTTGCTCACCGGCCTCGCGCTCGATCACGAGGTCGATGGCGGGGTTGGCGGTGTGGACGACCGCGAGAAACGTCGCCCAAGGCACGTCTCCGGCGCCAGCCCGAACCTCAGCGCCCCAGGTTCCGGGGCGTGTGGTGCGGGTCGCGTCCTTGATGTGGACCTGGCGGACGTGGGCTTTGAGGGTTTCCAACGCGGCGACGGGATCGCCCACACCGTAGAGGATGATGTTGGCGGGGTCGAAGTTGAGGCCCACGGACCCGCGGCCCGGGCCGAGGGCGGCGTGCAGGTCGGTCAGGATGCGGGCCTGATCGTCAGGCGATTCCTGGCCGGTCTCGAAGGCGATGCCCACGCCGCGGGCGAGGAAGGCCATGCACATCTGCTTGAGTCGGTCGAGCATGACGCCCCGCTCGGGATTGTCAGCCGGAACGTGCCCCGCGTGCAAGGTGCAGAGGCGGATGGCGTGGCGAGCGCAGATGTCGGCGATCTGGTGGGCCGCGCGGAGGTTGGCGGGCCAGGTAGAGTCGGGTCGCACGCCTCCGGAGGCGCGGATGGTCTCGAGGGTTGAGTAGTCCTCGCCCGCGGGGGCAAGCATGGCGGAGACAACCCTGATGCCGGCCTGGCGGAGGAGGCGGAAGGTCTCGTCCTCTTTCCAGTGGCCGCGGGCGATTGGGTCGAGCGCGAGCTGAACCGCAGAGATGCCCGTGGCGCGGATGGAGCGGACCAGGTCCGTCGGGGAGTGCGGGCGGAGCGACCACGAGCACACGGCGACCGTGTGGAACGGAGCGGGGCGGGGCGAGGGCGCGGGAGTTGGCTGGGTCATGGGCTGAGTCGAGGGTAGGAAAGGGCGAGGGGCGTGGACGCAAGGCCCATCGCCCCTCACCCGTGCGTGGAAGTGGCCGCGGCGTCGCTCCGCGTTGGCGAAGCGGCGAGCGCGGCGTGAAGTCAGCAACCTTCGGCGAAGAAGCTCAGGTAGAAGAAGAAGTCATCGCCGTTGAGGATGTTGTTGGCGATCCCGTAACCGGGCGCGCCGACCAGCGCGGTGGAGGTGAGGTCGCAGACCTGGAGGTTGCCAGCGGCGAACTGGGAGAGGAAGTAGAAGAAGTCGTCGTTGCTGAGGATGCCGTTGGGGTTGCCGTAGCCGATGCTGCCGGGCAGCGCGCCGTGGGTGACGTCGCCCAGGCAAACCGGGGGCTTGACGATGACGCACACGTCGTCGATGGCGAGCAATCCGCCCGGGCTGCCGGGGGCGGGCGTGACCCGCACCTCGATCCGGGCGAAGGTGGAGGGCGTGGCGAGGGAGGTGTACCAGATGGTCTGCGAGCCGGTGTGGACGCACTCGCGCGCGACGGGGCCGTGCTCGGCCATCAGGTCGTTCCAGTCGTCGGGGTAGAGCGAGTAGGTGGCGGACTTGACGACCTGCCCTGCGACAAGGGCGCTGGAGACGGTCGGCGAGGGCGCGCCGGGCTGGCCGGTGGGGGTGATCGACCACAGTCGGACGGTCTCTTGGCCCGTCGGGGTGTTGGCGATGAAGCGGACCTCGATCAGGCCTCGGAACTGCGAGCTCCAGGCCAGCGACAGGTCGGCCCGGAACCGATCCGCGACCGGCGGCGGAACGGCGAGCCGACACGAGAACGCCGGGGAGTTGGGCGGGATCTGCTTCATCAGCGAGCGGTCCCCGGTCATGCCGGCAAACGGCGTGGGCCAGGCGTAGGGATAGGACACCGCGCCGGTGCGATTGAGCGCAGTCGAGATTGCCGGCTGTGGCAACTGGCCCTCATAGACCCACGGCGGGGGGAACGCCCCGACGGGCCAGGACTCGAACGGCTCGACGTAGTCCTGAGCCAGGCAGGTGAGCGGGACCAGCGTGGACGCGGCGACGCCCGCCAGCAGGAGCGTGGTGATGCGCTGCATGGAAATCCTTTCCGAGATGTGTGTCGGGCCGCGGCGCGGCCCGTCCTCAAAGCGGGAGACGCGCGGGCCGACTCACGACAAACTCGCCGCCCTACCAGTCTCTCTGCATCGCACGCCCCTGAACAGGGTGGGGCCAGGTCGAACACACGCCGGACTGTCGCCAGCATGTGGCGGTTGCGGTATAAGGTTGCGGGCACGCGAGGACTTGCTACGCTGTCCGCATGACCACCGCCCCCACCGCCCCCACCGGCCCCATCGCGGTCGCGTCTCCCACCGGTCCCGGCAACGTGCTGGTCACCAACGCCGCCGCGTCGCAGGCCTTGGCGACGGTGCAGGGTGCTGCCCACTCGCTGGGCTTCCGCATGCAGCAGACCTCGCCCTGGACCTTCCAGGCCCAGAAGGGCAGCCTTGCGGCCGGCATCTTCCTGGGCGCGTTCATCGCCTACTGCAACTTCGGGGTCACGATCGCGCAGATGCCCGACGGGATGACGGCGATCTCAATCGTGCGCAACCGCCCGTGGTGGACGGGCGCGATCGGGGTGATGCGGGTGAAGAAGCGGGCGGATGAGCTCGGGAACGCGGTGGGTCAAGGGCTGGTGGCACAGCAGCTCGCGGTGCTGAACCACACGCAGACGTGAGCGGGGGGCCGGGGCGTAGACTTGCCCTCGAGCCGGAGTGGCGGAATGGCAGACGCGACGGATTCAAAATCCGTTTCCCCTTAAAGGAGTGTGGGTTCAAGTCCCTCCTCCGGCATTGGCTTTGCAATCGGTCATGAGTCCGGTCTGGCGGAGCGGACGCCAGCCCGGTGTGGCCCATCGGTGCGGGCCGACGACAAGGCTCGCGCAGGGTTCTCCGCCGAATGTCCCGGCGACCATCGGCTCACCCCGCGCATACGCTGGATTCGTGGACCTTCTCCCCCCTCCCAGCCTGCGCGACGACGACATCGTCGCGATGCGTTGCGGCATCAGGCCGCACCGGCGCGGGTGCGTCCGCGTCGAGCGCGAACACGCCTTCGGAAAGGTTCTGATCCACAACTACGGACACGGCGGGGCCGGCGTGACGCTCAGCTGGGGGACCGCCCAGGGCGTCCTCGCCCGCTTGACAAACGAGAACCCACGCGACTCCATCGCGGTGCTCGGCGGCGGCGTCGTGGGCCTGACAACCGCGTACGAACTCGCCAAGGCGGGCCGCTCGGTCCGCGTCTATGCCGGCGCATTCGCCATGAACACCACGTCCGGGCTGGCCGGTGCGCTCTGGCTGCCCACGGGCGTGGCCTGGGGCGACACTCCAGAGCGGCAGCGCGAGTTCCTGGACTGGCTCGCCCTTTCCAAGCGTCGTTTCCTCGCCCAGATGGCCGAGGAAGGCTGGGGCGTCCGCACCGTCCCGCTCTGGGAGCCGGGCCACGCCCAGCAGGACCCGCGTTTCTTCCAGAACGGCATCGTGACTGACTGGAGCACCGTGGAGCGCCTGCCGATCCAGGGCCCGGTGCGGATCGGCCAGACCTGGACCGCCCTGTTCATCGATACCCCCATCTTCCTCGAGCGGCTCATGACGGATCTGCGATCCAGCGGCGTCCAGATGGTCGAGCGATCGTTCGATCGGGCCCAGCAGGTCGCCGACCTGCCCGAGCCCATCGTGGTGAACTGCCTGGGCCTCGGGGCGCGGCAGGTGTTCGCGGATGCCGCCATGGTCCCCGTTCGCGGCCACCTGGTCCACTTGCGCCCCCAGCCGGTCGAGTACATCTACCACGCGCACTACACCTACATGTTCTCACGCCGCTCGGCTCTGGTTCTGGGGGGGTCGTACGAGGAGGGGATCGACGATCCGCGCGTGGATGAGTCGATCTGCCGGGGGATTCTCGCCAAACACCGGGCGGCCCACGGGCTCTAACCCGGCCGCGGGACGTGAGCACCCCAGGACCGTGCGCCCCATCGCCATCGATCCTCAACCGTCGCGTAGCCAGCCGCAATCGCCCCAAAGTTTGTTCTTCGCCCCGCCGCGATCCGCCGGGAGCTCACACCTGCGGCTTGGTTCCCGAAACCCCAGGCCCAATCCCGGGTAGACTCCCGGTAGCCCCTCTGACAGGTCGGGCGTGGATTCCCCAAGGATCATCCAGCCGTGAGCGCCGTCCCTTCCACCGCGGTCTTCACCTCCGACTTCCGGGAGGAGTTCGCGCGTCAGACCGACACGCTGCTTCGCCAGCGCTTCCTCATGTTCACCGCGATCATGGGCGCGCTGTCCGTCATCGCGCTCATCATCCGCCTCTTCGCCCCGATGCTGCCCGACCCGATCGGCTCGGCCATCCGCTCCATGCTGCCCACCGGGGGGCGCATGACCATCTACATCATCCTCTCGGTCCTCTGGGCGGGGCTGTATGTCGTCGCGTTCATCGCCGCCACACGCAAGCACCTCACCCCCGCACTCATCCTGCGCACCACCACCATCCTTCTTTTCACCGACGGCGTGCTGGGCGTGATCTTCCGCGCCAGCGGCCTGCCCGCCGGCGGGTGGCTGTTCTTCTTCATGACCCACCTGATCGCGTGCATCCTGCTGCCACTCACGCCCAAGCAGGCGATCTGGCCCGTGCTCGGCGTGATCAGCATGAGCGCCCTCTCGCGCGTTTTCATCGAGAAGGGCGCGTACGCCCCCCACATCGCGGTCATGCTGTTCAGCCCGCTGGTGGGCGTGCCCGGCACCCTCATCGCCTGGTTCCGCCACTCACGCCGCCTCGGCAACTTCAAGCTCGAGTTCTTCTACAACCGCTACGGCGAGATGCGCCGCGAGCTCGTTGACGCGCGCAGACTCCACGAGTCGCTCTTCCCCTCACCCGTCACCACCGGCCCGGTCCGCGTCGAATACCGCTACGAGCCCATGCGCCAGATCGGCGGTGACTTCCTCTACGTCTACCGCACGCCCGCCGACGACGGCATCGGCATCGTCACCAACGTCATCCTGCTGGATGTCACGGGTCACGGCATCCCGGCCGCCCTCACCGTCAACCGCCTCCACGGCGAGATGGAGCGCGTCTTCGCTGAAGATCCGTCCGCTGGCCCGGGGCACGTCCTGCGACTGCTCAACCGCTACGTCCACCTCACGCTCTCCCACCACTCGGTGTACGTCACCGCCCTCTGCCTGCGCTTCGACCCCACACGCTCGCAAATGGCCTACGCCAGCGGGGGGCACCCGCCCGCGTTCCTGCGCGGCGTGGACGGTCGCATCGACGAGCTGCACTCCACTTCCCTGGTGCTCGGGGCCGCCGCCGACGTCGACTTTGACCCCCTGCCCGAATCCCGCCCGTTCGGCCCCGGCGACACGCTGGTGGCCTACACCGACGGCGCGATCGAGTGCCGCGACCAGACGGGCAAGATGCTCAAGATCGCGGGCATCCAGCGACTGATCGCCGGCGACCACGCGCGCCGGGGCGAGTGGGCCCAGGCCGTGCTCGACACCGTCACCCAGTTCCGCTTCGGCCCGCCGGCGGATGACACGCTGGTGGTCGAGATCCACAGGCCGCTGAGGGGCGACACGCTGGGCACGTTGAAGCCAGAGTCGGCCGACGTGCGAATGGGGCACGCCGTCACACATGCGGCGGCCCTGTCGTCGCCACCCTGATCCGCTCGGTTTGTCTCAGCGGGCCGCGTCGGGGGACGCTCCGGCGGCGCGCATCGCCTCAAGGGCGTCCAGCGCGCCCACCACGATGGGCGTGTAGGTGTACGCCGGCCCGCCGCCCATCATCAGCGCCACCCCGGCGGCCTCCAGAACCTCCTCGCGCGTCGCACCATGCGCCACGCTCTTCTGCACATGCGCGTAGATGCACGGCTCGCACCGTGTCGCCACCGCGATCCCCAGCGCGATCAGCTCCTTGTGCTTGACGCCGAGCGCGCCGTCCCGCATCAGCGTCTGGAAGAACGGCCCGAAAGCCTTCCCCAGGTCCGGACTGGCCGCTTTGGTGGCCCCCATTGTGGCCGGCCAGGTGCGGTAGAACTCGGCAGCATCATGCGCCATGGGCTATCTCCTGAATGTTGGGTGAGCGCAAACGCCGGAACGCCCGGGATCAACTCGGGCAACCGCCGGACCCGCACGACACCCCGCCGCGCGTGCCCGTCCGGTTCCAGGGCATCTTGGAGAGCACCGTCGCCAGCGCGCACGTCCCACTCGCGCCGGCGAAGACCAGACCCGCGCCGAAGAACGCGGCCAACCCGACGAAACCAGGGTGGACGAGGTACCCCAATGCCGAGCCCGCCAGCACACCGACTCCGATGACCAGCTGCACCTGCCGCATCACGCTGATGGCGGGCGCGCGGCGGTCCACCTCCACCGCGAACCCCGCCTGCCTCCATGCCTCGATCCCGCCCGCCATGCTGAACGCCGCCACCCCTGCCCGTGCCAGCGGGCCGTCGGCCGTGTCCGCCAGCCGCACCGCGTCGGCCGATCGCCGACCGCTCTTGCAGTGCATCACCACCCGCTGCCCGTGTACCACGTCCAACTGCTCCGGTTTGAACGCCGACAACGGCAGGGGCCGGGCACCCGCGATCCGCTCCCGCGCGTGCTCATCCGCCTCACGCACGTCGATCAGCACGCACTGGCCCGACCTCATCCACCGATCCACCGTCGAGGGATCTACCTCCGGCACGCCCGAGGCCTCCTCATCACGGCGTTCAGCCGTCTCTGTCGCCCCCGTCGCCGTGGTGTTCATGCCGAATCCCTCCCCGTATGCCGATACCATACGATTCTATCCTGAATACGCGCGCGGGCGCGAGTATTCCGCCCCTCGCGGCGAACCACCCGATCAGGGGGGCGACGCCCGTCGCCATCGATCACTCCCGAGGCGTCCACGGATACGTCACATACCGGTTCTCAAACGTCCCGTCGGCGAACAAATCCACAATCCCATAGCCGGTCTGGCACTCGTGGTACGCCCCGTCCCACCACGCCCCGCTCACCGCGCCGTTGCAGCAGTACCAGGTGTTGTTGTAGCGCGCGTGGTCGGAAAGGTGCAGGTGCCCCGACAGGCACAAACGCACGGTGGCGTGCTTCTGGAACAAGTCCTTGATCCGCACCGCGTCGATGTGCATCCACGAGCCCGGCACACGCCAATCGCCGCCCTCGGCCAGATCGCCGTCGAAGAACACCGCCGCCGACAGGATCGGGATGTGGCTCAGCACCATCACATGCGTGCCGCGCGGCGTCGAGCTCAGCAGACCGTCGAGCCACTCGAACTGCTCGTCGTCGAGTTTCCCCTTGTACCCGTCGCCACGCGGGTCGGTGCTGTCGAGCACGACGATCCGCCAGCCGCCTTGGTCGACGTGGTAGTATCGCCCCGGCAGTTCGAGCGCATCGATCGCCCACTTCTTTCCGTCGGTCGGGTGGTTGCGCAGGATGTCGTGGTTGCCGATGCAGCAGCGGTGGGGCAGCGAAAGCTCGTTGCGCAGGGCGGTCTTCCAGACGCCCATCTGCTCCTTGGCCCGATCCGCCCCCTCGGCCGAATCAACGTTCATCACGTTGTCGCCGCCGAACAGCACCAGGTCCGGGCGATCGGCCTGCGACTGCATGTGGGCCATCGCGGCGGCGAAGCCCTCGCCCGCCGCCTTCTCGGGCTGAACGTGAACATCCGTCAGGTGGGCCAGCCGGACGGTCCGCCGCCTCGCCGAGACGGGCGCCCCGGCTGTGGTTTGCGACGCGGCCCGCGCGAGAGAAGGCCCACCCAGCGCCGCGCTCCCCAGCGCCGCGGCACCAACCGCCATCACCTGGCGACGGGTCAATCCGGTCTGCTCGCTCATGGCCCGCCTCCCCCGTGCAATCCGGTCCGCAAGTGCGGGCGACAGGAATCGAACCTGCAAGGCCTTGCGGCCACGGGAACCTAAATCCCGCGCGTCTGCCAGTTCCGCCACGCCCGCAACACCTCTATCGTAGCGACACGGGGGTTCCGCTTGGCCGCAGGTTGACAGCAGGAGTGCGGCGCCGCCGGCCGCGTGCCAACACGCAGCGCCAGGTTCGAGCGACCAGAATCCTCGTGGGTTGTTTGGCTCGTCCGCTTCTCGCCCCGTTTCGATCGTCGACGCACTCACGGAGCACACTGGTCCCCACCGGGGCCGCGGGGTGTAGCCACGGGTGGAACGGCGCCGCCTTGGGCGTCGCGCAACCCGTGGGCGACGGGGTCCTTCCCATTGCGCCCCGGCGGCGCGGAGGAGTTGCCATGCACACTCGTGCGCCCAGACGGTGTCAACACGCAGGCTTTCGCCTCATGGGGCGATTCTCGTTTCACTCCTGGCTCGTGCGACGCCGCCACGTCCACACCACCGCCAGCCCGGTCATCAGCAGCAAGATTGCTCCGTTGGCCTGATGCGCCGTCGTCAGCACCGTCTCCCACAAGGGCACCGCCGCAGCGGACTCAAGCTGGGTGTGCAACGGGATAGGCCCGCGAGCCTTGCCAAGCCACGCGCCCGCCAGCGCGCCCCAGCCCAGCAGGAACTGCAGGCCCGTCGCGTGCATCAGCCCTTTGCCGAGGCGCCGGATCGTGCCGCGAGAGCCGGCGCGGTCGCCCTGCGGCTCGACGCCGGCGCGGGCCGCCTTGCCCAGGCGGGCGCCCAGGACAGGGGCCATCACCAGGATCGCAAACGCGAGGACCGCGTGCGCCGCCAGCGGATGCCACGACCGCCCTTCGGCGTGGCGGAACATCGCCCCCAGCATCAACTGCACAAGCAACATGCCCGCGACGATCTTCGCCAACCGCGCGACGCCCCCCGCGTCGCTCCGCGACGCCCACGCCGGTGTCAGCATCGCCGCCACGCACGCCAGCAGCGTGAAGAAGACCTGCGCCAGGATGCCGTGGGCCGTGGCGAGCAAGACGCTGTTCTCGGTCACGCGCGTGCCGCCCAGCACGCCTTGCACGATCACCAGCGCGACGGCGATCCACGCGCCACGCCGCGCCGCCCGCGGCGCGGCCCGCCCCGACGCTGAGAACTGGGCGGAGAGCGCCACGGCGATCGTGCTCACGCCCACCAGCACGCCGAACAGCCGGTGCGAGTGCTCAAGGAAGATCCGAGGATTGGCCATGAGGCCCAGTGGGAACAGGACCATGTTCAGCCCATACGACCCGGGCCAGTCCGGCACCGCCATGCCGCTCTCGGTGCTGGTCACCAGCCCGCCCAGCAGCAGCAGCGGCAGGGTGGCGACGGTGGCGACCAGCGCGAGCCGGGCGGGCCACGGCCAGCCATTGGGCTTGGCTGGCGGCACAAGCCGCGCCGCCGCCCCGCCCACCAACCCGATCACCGACCCCAATGCCAGGAACCCCAGAACGATCAGCGGAGCCTCGGGCTTGAGGCGAGCGACCGGCGTGGTCGCGCCTTGCGTGGTCCCGATTCCTAGAGGGGCACCGACGCTGGCCACGACCGGTTCAGTCAGGAGCGAGCCGAGGAAAATCAGGAGGAGCGCGGCGGTGCCCGCGCCAGCAAACGCACTCAAACCCCCGCGTCGTCGTGAGATGCGCCGCGCGCCCAGGGCTGCGGACGCCAGCCAAACCACCAGCAGCACCGGCCCGGCGACCGCCGCCCCGACCTGGATCGCCGGTGCCGCCACGATCAGGGCAAGCACGGCGACGGCTGTCGCGGAGGCGAAGGCGGCGACGATGGCTTGGCCGAGGTTATCGGTCGGGGGAGTGGGGGTGGCCTGTGATTCGGAAAATGGTTGGGTCATTTCGATTCTCGGACGTTCGTTTGGGCGATGTGGACAACTTGAGATTCGGCTGAGACTCGTTCTCAGTTGTGGTTTGAAGGGCTCGCGACTTGACACCGTGCGCTGGGACGCGACAAATTGCTGTCTCACAGAAACTCTAGGCCGAGAACCTGACGATCTCGGCCTAGGACTCGGTTGAGTCGGCATCCCCCCGGAGGCGGGGGGTTTGGCCAGAGCCGGCCCGGAACGGGCAGGAGGCACGCGTGTCGGTTCTCTTCCCAAAGTGGCTCAATGCGTTGCCAACAGTCGGCGCGGCGGCCTCGGTCGGCGGGCTGGCGACGGCGGTGCTGGGCACATGGTATTTCGCGACGCCCGACTTCTTTGAGGTCGGGTACATGCCGCACCAGCCGGGCGCGGGATTCAGCCACCAGATCCACGCGGGCAAGCTGGGGATGGACTGCCGGTACTGCCACACGAAGGTGGAGCAGTCGGCCGAGGCGAATATCCCGAACGTGGCGACGTGCTACGGGTGCCACGCGGAGACGAGGCTGCGTGCGCACGCGACGCAGCAGGTGGCGTTCATCCGCGAGGCGTACGCGAACGACGACTCGATCCAGTGGCGGCGGGTCCACAAGCTGCCGGACTACGTCCGCAACTTCCCGCACCATGTGCATGTGAACGCGGGGGTGTCGTGCTACTCGTGCCACGGCCAGATCATCGGGATGCCCGAGGTGACGCAGGCGCACAGCCTGGCGATGGGGTGGTGCCTGGACTGCCACCGCGACCCATCGGGGTCGCTGGTGCCGACGGACAAGGTGACGGACCTGATCTGGGTGGAGCAGGAGTGGATGAGCAGGCCTGTGGGCGAGCGCGTACACGCGGGCGTGACGCCGGCGGACCTGCTGGAGAGCCTGCTGGAGGCTCCGCCGCAGAACTGCGGGGCGTGTCATCACTGAGGTCCTGGGTTCTTGGCCCTTGGTCCTGAAGGTGGGGCAACGGGTTGTTGGGGGCGGTTGCGGGGATCGGTTCTTGGATCTGAAGGAAACGAGCAAGCATGAGCGGCCACGATCAATGCCCATCGACGCTGAAGAAGACCGGAGATTCTGGGGCGAGCGCTGCGGCCCCGGGCGTCGTGAAAGACGCCTCGGCGCCGCGCGACCTGGTGGAGGCGCACGGGACGTCGTCGGGTTTCGGCGCGGCGGGGTCGTCGCTGGGCGGGCGTGGCAAGCAGCGGGTGTGGCGCTCGATCGAGGAGTACTCGCAGGAGCCGGAGTTCCGTGAGTTCGTGGAGCGTGAGTTTCCGAAGGGGGCCTCGGAGCTGCTGAAGGATTCGAGGCGGGATTTCATCAAGTTCATGGGCGCGGGGCTTGCGCTGGCGGGTCTGGCGACGATCCCGGGGTGCCGGCGTCCCGAGCACCACATCATGCCGTACTCGCGTGAGGTGCCGGAGGAAGTGATCCCGGGCAAGCCTCTGTATTACGCGACGAGCATGCCGCTGCCGGGCGGCGGGGCCGAGGGCTTGCTGATCCAGACGCACGAGGCGCGCCCGACAAAGGTTGAGGGCAACCCGCTGCACCCGATCAACCGGGGCAAGAGCAGCGTGTGGGCGCAGGCGAGCATCCTGGGGCTGTATGACCCGGACCGACTGAAGTTCCCGATGTACAAGAACCCGGTGCGTGGGCGCGTTGAGGCGACGTGGGACGACTTCAAGGTCTGGCGTGGCGAACACTTCGCGGCCTACGACGGCAACGGCGGGCAGGGTCTGGTGTTCTTGGCGGACAAGAAGACCAGCCCGTCGCGGGATGCGATGCGGGATGCGGTGATCGCGCGGTGGCCGGCGGCGGCGTGGATTGAGTACGACGCGGTTGGCGGTGATGAGGCGGTCGAGGGGACGCGCCTGGCGTTCGGCGTGCCGTGCCGCGAGGTGCTGGCGTTGGCGGGCGCGAAGCGGATCGTGTCGATTGATCGCGACTTCCTGGACTGCGAAGCGGGCTCGATGGTGAACGCGAGGGAGTTCGCGTCGGGTCGGCGTCCGATGACGGCGTCGGACGACATGAGCCGGCTGTACTCGATCGAGTCGCGGTTCACCAAGACCGGGGCCGCGGCCGATCACCGGTGGCGTGTCGCGCCGTCGCGACTGACCGCGGCGCTGGTGATGCTGGGCAGGGCGATCCTTGCGCGGCTGGCGGAGGGCGGGGGCGCGGCGGAGAGCGCGGGGCTGCGGGCCGCGCTCGAGGGGTTGGCGGTCGCGGGCGAGATGGACGTGCCGCAGAACGCGGTGGAGGCGATGGCGGCTGACCTTGTGGCGCACCGGGGCGAATCGCTGGTGGTGGGGGGGCAAACGCTGGGGGCGCGAGGCCTGGCGGTTGTTCATGCGATCAACATGGCGCTGGGCAACACCGGTCGCACGGTGGGGTTGATCGAGATGGGCGAGGGCGGCGCGGGGCGCACCGGCGAGGCCAGCAGCAGCGCGGCGGGCCTGCGGGCGCTGGCGGAGATGGTGCGCGGCAACGCGGTGCGGACGCTGGTGTGCCTGGAGACGAATCCGGTGTTCAACGTGCCGGTGGACATCGGGCTCACGCCCGAGGCGTTCGCGGCGATCCCGGCCACGATCACGCTGAGCGTGGGGGCGAGCGAGACCGAGTCGATCAGCACCTGGTCGCTCAACGGGGCGCACTGGCTGGAGGCGTGGGGGGACACCGAGTCGATCGACGGGACGATCGCGCCGATCCAGCCGATGATCGCGCCGCTGTATGAGCCGGCGATGTCGGAGATCGAGTTCCTGTCGCTGCTGGCGTCTTTCGGCGAGGGGGACCGGATCGCCGGGGAGCGGGTGCCAGCCCAGAGCGGGCGCGACATCGTGCAGGAGGCGTGGTCGCGGCGGATGGGCGCGGGCGGGGATCCGGAGCGTCGCTGGCGGCGCGCGTTGCATGATGGCATGGTGAGCGGGACGACGAGTCGGGCGGGCGTGCCGGCGGCGACCCGGGCATCGGTGTTCGCGGGGGCGACGGCGGCGGCGCTGGCGCTGGCGATGAGCCCCGCGCCGACGAGCAGCGCGATGGACGTGGTGTTCTTCAGCGAGCACATGCACGACGGGCGGTTCGCGAACCAGTCGTGGCTGCAGGAGCTGCCGCAGTTCGGCACGCGGGTGGTGTGGGACAACCCGGCGCTGGTCAGCCCCGCGACGGCCAGGGCCCTGGGGATCATGCCTGACGACTACACGGCCCGCCAGATTCCGCGGGCGCGGCTTGTCGAGGTCGAGATCGGCGGGCGGTCGATGACGATCGCGGCATGGATCCTGCCCGGGATGGCCGACAACACGATCGCGCTGCAGACCGGGTATGGGCGGACGACATGCGGCGTGGTGGGCGAGGGTGCCGGGTTCAACGTGTTCGCGTTGCGGACGACCGAGGCGCCGTGGGTGGTCCGCGGGGCATCGGTGCGGAAGGTGAGCGGCTCGTACGAGATCGCGAGCACGCAGAACCACTGGACGATCGAGGGGCGGGACTCGCTGGTGCGGACGATGGACTTTGAGCGGTTCAAGCGTTTCGGGGACAAGATCGAGGATCGCACGGACCACATCTACGCCCACGCGGTACAGCGGCTGAACATGGCCGAGGCGATGGGCGAGTTGGCGCACACGCCGCCGAACGTCGGGGCGTATCCGAATCCGTACAACAACTCGCGTACGGAGCCGAGCAACGCGGACCGGGTCCGGGATGGGATCGGTCGGTTGGCCCCGCCGGCGTTCGCGACCGGGCCGCAGTGGGGGATGACGATCGACATGTCGACGTGCACGGGGTGCGGGACGTGCACCGCGGCGTGCCAGAGCGAGAACAACATCCCGGTGGTGGGCAAGCGGGAGGTGGCCAAGGGGCGTGAGATGACGTGGATCCGGGTTGATCGCTACTACATGGGCGACAGCCTGGACAACCCGGAGGCGATGATTCACCAGCCGGTGGCGTGCGTGCATTGCGAGAACGCGCCGTGCGAGGTGGTGTGCCCGGTGAACGCGACGGTGCACGGTCGCCAGGGCACCAACGACATGGTGTACAACCGGTGCATCGGCACGCGGTACTGCGCGAACAACTGCCCGTACAAGGTGCGCCGGTTCAACTTCTTCGACTATGCCCAGGCCAAGTTCAACGGGACGTGGGTGGGCGAGGAGCTGGTGGGGCGGCCCGCGAACGTCAACTTCATCCCGCCCAGCCTTCGCGAGAAGATGGACGAGATCTCGAAGATGCACCAGAACCCGGACGTGACGGTCCGCGGTCGCGGCGTGATGGAGAAGTGCTCGTACTGCATGCAGCGGGTGAACCGGGCGCGGTACGAGAGCAAGCTGCAGGACCTGGTGGGGATTCCCGAGGGCTTCTTCCAAGTCGCGTGCCAGCAGGCGTGCCCGAGCGGGGCGATCACGTTCGGGGACATCCTGAACCCTGAGAGCGCGGTGAGCAAGACGCGAGCGAGCGGGCGGAACTTCATGCTGCTGGGGTACCTGAACACGAGGCCGCGGACGACGCACATGGCGCGGGTGGACAACCCGAACCCCGTGCTCGTGAGCGAGGGTCGGCGTTCGGAGTGGGAGCAGGACCCGTTCCATCATGCGGAGCATGGGGAACACGGCGAGCACGGCGGGTCTGACGGCGAGCATGGCGGGGATGGGCACGAGGGCGGCGACCACGGCGTGCCCGCGGGCGAGCATGACACGAATCTGCACACGTTCCGGCGGGTGCCGTCGCGTCGGGGCGAGGATTCCGGGTATTTGGGCAGCCTTTCGGTTCTGGGCTCGGTTCTGGGCGAGGGCGTGAAGGGAGGCCTGCTGGCATGAGCAGCATTCATCCGGACAAGTCGGTGTCGGAACGCCTGGCGGGGCTGGCCCCGGCCACGTCGCGCGGGGTGGGGCAAGATTTGCCCGACATCGGCGACGGGAGCCTGGTGGAGGACCCCGCGGTTCGCGCGCCGCTGGTGCTGAACAACCGATCGTTCAGCGAGCTGACGGACATCGTGTGCGGGTACACCGAGAACAAGCCCGGCAAATGGTGGCTGATCGCGCTGGGCGCGTTCGGCACGGTGATGGGGCTGGGCTCGATGCTCATCCTGTACACGATCATCACCGGGATCGGCGTGTGGGGGCTGAACAACCAGGTGGACTGGGCGTTTGACATCACCAACTTCGTGTTCTGGATCGGCATCGGGCACGCCGGGACGCTGATCAGCGCGATCCTGTGCATCCTGAAGCAGAAGTGGCGGACGGCGGTGAACCGGTCGGCCGAGGCGATGACGATCTTCGCGGTGATGTGCGCCGGGCTGTTCCCGGCGATCCACGTCGGTCGCATCTGGTTCATCTGGTTCGTGTTCCCGATCCCGAACTACAACTGGATCTGGCCCAACTTCAGGAGTCCGCTGCTGTGGGACGTGTTCGCGGTGAGCACGTACTTCACGGTGTCCGCGCTGTTCTGGTACATGGGCATGATCCCGGACATGGCGACGCTGCGTGACCGGGCCGATGCGCGGCTGCGGGCGGGGCCCCGGCCCCGGGCGGTCCCGTTCCTGCCGCTCTCGGCGGACCGGATCCGGGCATTCGTGTACGGGCTTGGCGCGCTGGGCTGGCGGTTCAGCAGCCGGCACTGGCTGAAGTATGAGACGGCGTACCTGCTGCTGGCGGGCATCTCGACACCGCTGGTGCTGTCGGTACACTCGATTGTGTCGTTCGACTTCGCCACATCGGTGGTGCCGGGGTGGCACACGACGATCTTCCCGCCGTACTTCGTGGCGGGCGCGATCTTCGGCGGGTTCGCGATGGTGCTGTTCCTCTTGATCCCGGCCCGCGAGCTGTACCCGAACTTCAAGGACCTGCTGACGCTGCGGCACCTGGAGAACATGGCCAAGATCATCCTGGTGACGGGGATGATGGTCGGGTTCGCGTACGCGATGGAGTTCTTCATCGCGTGGTACTCGGCCAACGAGTATGAGGCGGACGTGTTCGTGTTCAACCGTCTGATGCCGCCGTTCCTGGCGGGGGCGGACCCCGATCATCCGGAGGCGGTGCGGTACGCGCCGTACTGGTGGGCGTACTGGGCGATGATCTCGTGCAACGTGATCAGCCCGCAGGTGTTCTGGATCAGGAAGTTCCGGACCAGACCGCTGGCGATCTGGATCGTGAGCCTGCTGGTGACGATCGGGATGTGGTTCGAGCGGTTCGTGATCATCGTGACGAGCCTGCACCGGGCGTGGCTGCCGGGCGAGTGGCACATGTTCTACCCGACGTGGGTGGACATCGGGATCTTCGTGTTCAGTTGCGCGATGTTCCTGACGTTCTTCCTGCTGTTCATGCGGTTCCTGCCGATGTTCGCGCTGTCGGAGCTGAAGGCGGTGACGCCTCAGGCCAATCCACATCCGGAGCATGAGGACGGACACGGGGACCACCACGGCGGCGATGCCGCCGGGCACGGGCCGCAAGCCCATGCCACTCCGGGCCACGGCGGCAAGGGAGGGCACTGAGATGGATCTTCCCAAGATTCCAACGCGGGATCAGCTGGCGGACTATGTGCCCTTCCTGATCAAGAAGGGCTCGGCCAAGTTCGTGACGCCCGCCGGCAAGCGGGTGCATGGGATCATGGCCGAGTTCGACACCCCGGCCGCGGTGTACCACGCGGCGGAGCTGGTGCGCGACGAGGGGTACAAGGTGTGGGACGTGTACTCGCCGTTCCCGATCCACGGGATCGACAAGGCGATGGGCATTCCGCGGAACATCATCCCGGTGATGGTGGCGACCGGCGGTCTGAGCGGGGCCGCCCTCGGGTTCATCATGCAGTACTGGATGACGGCGGTGGACTACCGGATGGTGGTGCAGGGCAAGCCTTACGGGGCGTGGGAGCCGTTCACGCCCATCACGTTCGAGCTGGGCGTGCTTCTGGCGGCGTTCACGGCGTTGTTCGGGATGCTGATGCTCAACGGGCTGCCGCGGTGGAACCACCCGCTGTTCAAGAAGGACCGTTTCCTGCGGAGCAGCGACGACAAGTTCTTCGTGGTGATCGAGGCGAGCGACGCGAAGTTCGATCTGCGGGCGACTCGGGACCTGATGACCAAGGCCGGGGCGACAAACGTCGAGGTTGTGGAGGACGACGAATGAACCTCCAGACGCGGATGAACCACAGAGGCACCGAGGCACAGAGGAAGGCCATGAGACGAAGCGGACAGGGATTGCCGAGCGAGGATCGCCGGGCCAATGGCCCTGGCCTGGCTCCGTGCCTGCTTGTCTCCGTGGTGAAGGTGACGCGTTTCGCCGCCGTCGGACTCGCCGGCGCCGCGCTGCTGCTTGGCGGATGCCGTGGCGAGCGGAGCAACGATCGCCCGCGTCAGTTCTTCCCGGATATGGACGACCAGGCCCGCTGGGACCCGCAGGAGCAGTCGCGTTTCTTCGAGGACGGGCGGACCATGCGGCATCCGGTCGAGGGAACCGTGGCATTCGCGCGGTCTCCGCTGGACCCGGCGGAGGCCGGCAACGCCGAGTGGGCGTCCACGTTCAGGATCGAGCGGGCCAACTTCCTGCGCGAGGACGAGTCGACGTACTACGGCGGGCCGCTCAATGAGTCGGGCGGCGTGACGCAGTACGTCGAGACGACCCCGATGCCGGTGACGATGGCGATGCTCGAGCGCGGGCGCGAGCGGTTCAACATCTACTGTGCGGCCTGCCACGGGTACACTGGCGACGGGCTGGGCGAGGTGGGCAAGCAGTGGTCGTACGCCCTGCCCTCGTTCCACGATCCCAAGTATGTGACGCCCGATCCCACGAGCCACCTGTGGCGTGACGGGTACCTGTTCAGCGTGTCGCGCAACGGCGTGATCGACGCGGCGGGCGTCCAGAAGATGCCGGGATACGCCCACGCGCTCTCGATCCAGGACACCTGGGCGGTGGTCGCCTACATCCGGGCGTTGCAGCGTTCGCGGAGCGGGAGCATCGAGGACGTTCCACCCACGAGCCGTGAGATGCTGGAGCAGCAGCGTCCGGCGGCCAGCACCGGGGCCAGCATGAGCGGGACGGGCGCGGGCCTCTCGGGCACAACCACGATCGGCAACGCCAGCAGCGGAGGCGGGCTGTGAGCACCATCACGAATCAGCAGTTTCAGGCCCGGCTCGACAAGGTGGCACGCCACCCGGCCATGTCGCACGACAACATCTACCTTCGCGAGGGCGCGGGGGCCGGGGCGTCGGGCGTGCTCATCGCGCTGGGCGGCGCGGGGCTCGCGCTGACCGTGGTGGGCGGGGTGGTGCATGGCCCCAAGCACGCGGTGGCGTCCGCGCTGGTGGGTGTGTGTACGATCTTGGCCGTCGCGCTGGGCGGGCTCTTCTGGACCATGGTGCTGCACCTGATCGGCGCGGGCTGGACCGCGACGGTGCGTCGCCAGTTCGAGAACCTGATGTCGCTGATCTGGGTGCCGTTTGCCCTGATGGTACCGTTGCTGCTGTTCGAGATCGCCAGCGGCGGCGTGATGTTCCCGTGGCTGAAGGCGGAGCTGGCGGGCGACATGCTGCTGGAGCACAAGGCCGGGTGGCTCAACCCGGTGTTCTTCGCGCTGCGCTTCCTGGCGTATGGCGCGCTGTGGGCGATCCTGGCGATGGGGCTGTGGCGGTGCTCGACCGAGCAGGATCGCACGGGCGACCGCTGGCTGACCAACAAGGCCCGCAAGATGTCGGCCTGGGGCCTTCCGCTCACCGCGTTCTCGATCGCGTTCGTGGCGTTCGACTGGATCATGAGCGTCGATTACCGGTTCTTCTCCACGATGTGGGGCGTGTACTACTTCGCCAGCGTGGCGCAGGCCGCCCTGTGCACGGTCGTGCTGGTGCTGGCGGTGCTGCGTCTGACGGGACGGCTGACGGGCGCGGTGACGATGGAGCACTTCCACGACCTGGGCAAGCTGATCTTCGCGTTCACGGTGTTCTGGGCCTACATCACGTTCAGCCAGTACTTCCTGATCTGGTACTCCAACATCCCGGAGGAGACGGCGTACTACGTCGTCCGCACCGAGAACGGGTGGAAGAATCTGGCGATGATCCTGAGCGTGGGCCACTTCATCGTGCCGTTCCTCATCCTGATGATCCGGCGCGTGAAGGAATCGACGCTCGGGCTGGCGGCGATGGCGGCGTGGATGCTGCTGATGATCGCGGCCGACCTGATCTGGAACGTCAGGCCCATGGTGTACGCGGGCGTGCCGGTGGCTGACCAGCCCGGGCCGGTGGCGTGGTGGCTGGACGTGGTGGGCCTGGTGGGCCCGGTGGCGTTGTTCGCCGGGCTGCTCGTCCGCCGCGTGGCGGGCGGGCCGCTGGTGGCGATCAAGGACCCGCGCATGCACGAGGCGCTGTCGCACAAGAACGATGTGTGACGGCTCGGGGCGGGTGGGCGTCCGGTTCGCACGGCGGACAGTTCGGGCGGGTTTGGGGCCCGGATTCCGGATCGGAATCGGGATCAGGATCGGAGTCAGGGGAAACCGCCGGAGTTCCGGCATCGAACCCACAGAGCAGGCTGGGAAGCACGACGATGAGCCACAACGAGCACACCCCCGAGCATCACGAGCACGTCGATCAGTGGCACCTGCACACGGACTCTGAGGGCGCACCGCAGGAGGAGCACGCGTCGCGGGCCAATCCGTGGATGCTGCTGGTGGTGTTCGTGTTCAGTGTGATCTTCCTGGTGGTGTTCATCGGGGCGACGATCGTGTACGCCAAGGGCTATCTGTCGGGCGTGCGGGCGCGGAAGGTGGAGATCACGGTGTGGGCCAACGACGCGCGGGCGACCAAAGCGGTCGCGGAGCAGCAACTGTCGAGTTATGGGTGGGTCGAGCCGGGCCAGGGGCGGGTTCGGGTTCCGATCGAGGTCGTGATGCAGGAGATGTCGGGGCACGGGCTTGGAATCCCGGCCCCAACGAGGCGATGAGCGGGCGGGCACTCCATTCCGGTTTCGGACGAGTCGGCGGCATGTGCCGGCCCGGCGCGGTCGCCGCGGTCGCGTGCCTTGTCGCGCTGCTGCTCGTGACCGGGGTGCCGCGTGCTCTGGCCCAGCCCGGCATGACGACGCCGGTGGAACTCGTGGGCGTGGACATCGTCGAGAAACTGGGCGAGGAGGTCGCCCTCGACGTGACGCTGATGAACGACGCCGGCGACATGGTCCGCGTGGCGGATTACTTCAATGACGGCCCGCGGGCGCGGACCGGGGACGGTCGCGGCAAGCCCGCGATCCTGGCGCTGGTCTACTACGACTGCCCGATCGTGTGCGCGTTGACGATGGAGCGTCTGCGGCGGGGGATGAACAGGATCGAATACATCGTGGGCGAGGACTTCAACGTGCTGGTCGTCTCGATCGACCACACCAACACGACCGACATGGCGCTCGAGCAGAAGCTGGCCAGCCTGTTGGCGTACAACAAGCCGCGGACCGACAGGGTGGACGCGGGCTGGGCGTACCACACCGCCACCGCGGGCAACTCGCGGCGACTGGCCGACAGCGTGGGCTTCAAGTACAACTTCATCGCCGACGCGGGTGAGTACGCCCACGCCCCGGCCATCATGATCCTGACGCCCGAGGGCAAGGTCGCCAGGTACTTCTACGGGATCGACTACGACACGCGGGCGAGCGAGATCCAGCTCGCGCTGGTCGAGGCGAGCAGGGGCGAGATCTCGGCGACGCTGATGGACCGACTCATCCTGTTCTGCTTCCACTACGACCCGACCAAGGGCTCGTACACGCTCCAGGCACGGCGCGTGATGCAGATCGGCGGCGTGCTGAGCATGCTGGGCATCGCCGGGCTGGTGATGATCCTGCGCGGGCAGGAGAAGCGCAGATCGCGACGACGAGCGGCCCGGGCGGCCAAGGCCGGTTCGGAGGCCGGTTTCCCCCTTCCCCCGCGTGCGGCGGAGGCGTCGGCAAGGCGCGGCGACGCCGACGGAACGGCCAGCTCGCTCTCGAACTCGCCAGCGGTTTCCGACTCGGCCGCCGATTCCGCCGCTGGGACCGCCGCTGGGTCAGGGGCGTCGGTCGCTCCGATGTCCCGGGCTGGACTGCCCCAATCCTCCTTGTCCGCTTCCTCGTCGCCTGGCCCACGCCACCCGGCGCGATCGCGCCCCGCTCGCCCCGATTCCACGTTCCGTCGCCCCAACTTCCCGACCTCGACCTGAAATCCCCTTTCCCGGGCCCCCCGGGATGATCCGTCGGAGTTCCCATGCTCGCACCGCTGAACACCTCGATGAACGCCCTGCTGGCTCCGCTGACCGAATCGGTGACGGGACGCGCCGCGCTCCTGGCCGACCAGGGCTTCTGGCACTGGGCGTGGTTCGAGGACGCGGCGTCGAGCGGCGACGCGCGGACGTCCGACAACACGTTCATGTTCCTGTGGTGGTTCTGCGTGGTGTGGTTCGTGCTGCTCATGGCGCTGATGTTCTGGTTCTGCGTCAAGTGGCGTCGCAAGGCCGGCGTGGCCGCCCCGCTCAGCCCGAGCCACAACACCCCGCTGGAGATCACCTGGACGATCATCCCGACGCTGATGCTGGTGGTGATCTTCTTCATGGGCTTCTGGGACTACGTCGAGCGGATCGTGGCCCGGGGCGACTCCACCAACATCACGCTGGAGGCCCAGAAGTGGAACTGGGACATGGTCTACGCCAACGGGAGGGTGACCACGGAGATGACCAGCCTTGGCGGGCGCCTGAACGAGTGCAAGATTTTCTACGTCCCCGAGGAGTCGGGCATCAAGCTGCGGATGACCAGCAAGGACGTGATCCACTCCTTCTGGGTTCCGGACTGGCGCATCAAGTGCGACATCTTCCCGAACCGGTACACCGCGGTGTGGTTCGAGACCGAGAAGATCGACCCCAGCAACCCCAACACGCGCGTCCATGCGGACAAGGACCCCAGTTCGGTCGGGCAGGCGTTTGAGGAGGAGTACCGCTACTCCGACCACATGGTGTATTGCGCCGAGTACTGCGGCGACTACCACTCGGAGATGATCGGGATCATCCGCGTGGTGCCCAAGCACGTCTACGCGGCCTGGGTCAACGATCCCGGCATCGACTGGCTGGCCATCACGGGCCTGCCCGGCGGCAAGCCGCTGTGGGAGGTGGGCGCCCTTCTCCACAACATCAAGGCCTGCATCTCGTGCCACACCGTCAACGGTTCGGCCGGGTCCGGCCCGACGTGGGACAACGCCTGGGGCACCATGGTCACCCTCAGCGACGGCACGCGGGTGCTGTATGACGAGAACTACGTCCGCAACTCCGTCTACGCCCCCGGCACGCAGCTCCATGTGGGCTTCTCGAATCAGATGACCGTCTTCACACCCGACAGCCTGAACGAACGCGAACTCGGGGCGATCATGGCCTACATGATGCACCTGGCCGATGTCCCGCTTGATCCTCTGGCCGAGGCGGCCATCGCGGGCGGCGGGGCCGCGACCGTCACCCCCCCTGCTGGCGGCGAGCAGCCCCCGCCCGGTGAGCCGCAGCCCGAGCCGCCCCCGCAGCCTTGACATTGAACCCCGACACCCAACCCCGCTCGGTTTCCCCTTCCCTCGCCTCGATCCGGCGACCGCACGATCCAACGATTCACATCCTGATGACGGTTCCGATTCGGCTCCCGATTCACACCCCGCGTCCGCCAGCCCCGGCCGGCGCGCCAAAGACATGTGTCAGAGACAGAGGTAGCGACCATGGCGACCAACCACGACCACCCCGAGCACGCCGGCCATGGTGACCATGCCGGGCATTCCCATGATGACGGGCACGGGCACCACGACGGCAGCTACCTGACGCCGATCGGCGGCTTCTGGTCTGAGGTCTGGCGGTGGGCCACCACGATCGACCACAAGAAGATCGGCGTGATGTACCTGACGGCGGTGCTGTTCATGTTCTTCCTGGGCGGCATGGCGGCCATGGCCGTGCGCCTTGAGCTCCTGCAGCCCACGCGATCGACGGCCGTGACCTCCACGGAGCCCAAGCTCGACGCCGCCGGGGCTCCGATCATCGACCCGGCCACCGGCCAGCCGGTGACCGAGGTTGTGACCCAGACCGTCACGACCGGTCAGATGTGGACCATCAGCAACGTGCAGGCGGAGAACAACAACGTCTACAACCGAATTTTCACGCTGCACGGGGCGATCATGGTGTTCATGGTCATCATCCCGTCGGTACCGGCCGCGCTGGCCAACTTTTTGCTGCCGCTCATGCTGGGGGCCAAGGACGTGGCGTTCCCGCGCCTGAACCTGCTGTCGTTCTACATCTACGCGGTGGGGTCGATGTTCGCGGTGGCGTCGCTGCTGTTGGGCGGGGTTGACACGGGCTGGACGTTCTACACGCCGTACTCGACGACGACCGACGCCGACCACTGGCGCGTCACGCTGATGGTGCTGGCGGCGTTCATCCTGGGGTTCAGCTCGATCCTGACGGGACTGAACTTCATCGTCACCGTCCACAAGCTGCGCGCCCCCGGCATCGGGTGGTTCGACATGCCGCTGTTCGTGTGGGCGATCTACGCGACCTCGATCATCCAGGTGCTGGCGACGCCGGTCATCGGCATCACGCTGCTGCTGCTGGTCTTCGAGCGTCTCTTCCACGTGGGAATCTTCGACCCCAGGATCGGCGGCGACCCCGTGCTGTTCCAGCACTTCTTCTGGTTCTACAGCCACCCGGTGGTGTATGTGATGATCCTGCCCGGCATGGGCATCATCTCGGACATGATCGCGGTCCACTCCCGCAAGCGGATCTTCGGCTACCGGGCCATCGCGTTCAGCTCGCTGGGCATCGCCGGGGTGTCGTTCATCGTGTGGGGCCACCACATGTTCACCAGCCAGGGTGAGCTGGCGTCGATCGTCTTCAGCGCGCTCACGTTCCTGGTGGCGATCCCGACCGCGATCAAGGTGTTCAACTGGATCTCGACGCTCTACAAGGGCTCCATCGCGTTCAACACCCCGATGCTCTACACCCTCTCGTTCCTGTTCCTGTTCTCCATCGGCGGGCTCACAGGCCTGCCCCTGGCGACTCTCTCCACCGACCTGCACCTGCACGACTCCTACTTCGTCGTCGCCCACTTCCACTACGTCATGATGGGCGGCACCATCATCGCCTTCGTCGGGGGGATGCACCACTGGTGGCCCAAGATGTTCGGCAAGATGTACAACGAGTTCTGGGGCTGCGTCGGCGCCGTCCTGGTCTTCATCGGCTTCAACGTCACGTTCTTCACCCAGTTCTTCCTGGGCACACGCGGCATGCCCCGCCGCTACGCCTCGTACCTCGACGAGTACCAGCTCCTGCACGTGGTCTCCACCGTCGGATCGTGGGTTCTCATGGCCGGCTTCCTCGTCCACCTCTTCAACTTCATCCACTCGCTGGTCGCCGGCAAGAAGGCCCCGGCCAACCCCTGGGGCGCCATGAGCCTGGAGTGGGAGGCCGACTCGCCCCCCACCGAGCACAACTTCCACCACGAGCCGATCGTGAAGCACGGCCCGTACGACTTCGACGCCGCGGTCCCCCCGCACTGGGACGCCAAGGACTGGCCCCTGCCCGCGCCCGTGCCGGGCGGACACAAGCACTGAGAACTGAGGACGAAGACTCACCCCGCGCATCCGACTCGATCGAACCCGCCGAACGCCTCAACCTGCCCGCCGCTCTGGAGCCCCGCATGGCGACGATCTCGACCCACTCAACCCCCACCGGCGATCCGCCCGGCAAGCACGGCTGGGAGCGCTACGCCCACGCCCCGCACTATCGCACCGCCGCGGATGAGTTCGACGCGTGCAAGCTCGGGTTCTGGCTCTTCCTCACCACCGAGGTGCTGCTGTTCGCGGGCCTGTTCGTCTCGTACGCGATCTTCCGGATGCTCTACCCCGAGTCGTTCGCGGCCGGTAGCCACCTGCTCGACTGGCGGTTCGGCTTCACCAACACCGTGGTGCTGCTCGTCTCGTCGTTCACGGTCGCGATGGCGATCCGCAACTGCCAGAAGGGCCAGTACGGATGGTCGATCATCAACCTGGTGATCACGATCTTGTGCGCCCTGGCGTTCCTGTTCATCAAGTTCACGTTCGAGTACGGGCCCAAGTGGACCCAGGGCAAACGCCCCGGCAGCCTGTTCGACTACCCCTTCTCAACCACCCCCAACGAGCCGCTCTGGTGGAGCGTCTACTACTGCGCCACCGGCATCCACGCCCTGCACGTCGTCATCGGCATGGGGCTCCTGACATGGTGCCTTGTCCGCCAGATCCGCTCACGCCAGTACGGCCCTGGCCACTACACGATGGTCGAGATGTCCGGCCTCTACTGGCACTTGGTCGACCTGATCTGGATCTTCCTCTTCCCTCTTCTGTATCTGGTCCACTAGGCAGTCCGTCCTGGCTCCCTGCTCCTGAATCCTGAAGGTCGGGACCCGGGTGGACCGGGAATACTCGCGACGCACAACCGCCTTGACCCCGGCCGTCAGGACTCAGGACTGGACGCCCCCGACCGCCTCGCCCCTCTCGCCCCCGACCCTTGGAACACCCCATGTCCGCTCCCAATCCCCATCCTCCCACCGACGACTTCAAGCGCGACGACCCGCACCACGAGCACGATCACGACCACGGGCACACCATCGTGTCCTGGAAGACGCTCGTGGGCGTGCTGGCGATCCTGCTGGCCTTCACGGCCCTGACCGTGTCGGCCGCGCAGGGCGAGAAGTGGATCGCCTCCGCCTTCGACGTCATCTTGCCCGACTGGATGAACGTCGCCGTCGCCATGAGCATCGCCACCGTCAAGGGCATCCTCGTGATGGCCTTCTTCATGCAGCTCAGGTACGACGACCCCTTCAACACCATCATCATGCTCTTCTGCTTCCTGGCCTTCAGCCTCTTCCTGGGCTTCACGAGTCTGGACCTGATGAACCGCAACTGGGTCGACCCGTGGAAAATGGCCCAGATCTCGCCCGGCGGCATGGGCATGGCGGGCACGCCGCTGGTCTGGAAGGCCAGGGAGAACGTCGCCACCCGTCGCTACAACCTGATGAACGGCCGCAAGGCGAACGGCGACCCGCTTGCCCCCGATGCCGAGCGGGCGGCCACGCTGTCCCAGGCCGCCATCGCCCAGTGGCAGCAAACGCTCGGCGCCGACCGCTACGACGCCGAACTGCTCGAGCTCACGCGAATCATGGACCGCCCCGGCATCGAGGCCCACATCGCCGAGCACGGGTGGGACCACTACAACGAGCGTCTGGCCTACTTCGACCCCCGCGCCGCCGGACACGCCTCGCACGCGTCTCACGGGCCGAACACCGGCTCGTCCGCCGACCGCACACGCCCCCGCATCGGCCTCTCGGGCGCTCTCTCGACCCAGGAGCACGACGACCGCGCCGACCACGGCGATGGTCATGGAGATGCGCACGCCGACGATGACCACCCCGACGAGGCCGAGCACGCCGCGTCCGAACTGGAACACACCGAGCCGGCTACTCCCGAGGGCACGCATCGCCAGCCCGAGACAGGCCCCGACGCCGCAGGCACGCCCACCACGCCGCCCACCACGCCGCCCGCGACTCAGCCCGTGACCCCGCCGCACTGACTGTCGAGCGGGCCGTTCCCCTGTGAGGGGGTCGGGCTGGAAAGCCCGACCCCCTCCCAGGGGAACGGCCCGCTCGACAGTCAGTGCGGCGGGGTCACGGGCTGG
>CAZHKB010000004.1:0-9404 GCA_964533405.1 uncultured Phycisphaeraceae bacterium
GGACCTCGGCGCGCTGGCGCGGCATTCTGTCGCGGTGGTCGCGAGCGGGGTGAAGAGCCTGCTGGATGTGGCGGCCACCCGCGAGGCGCTGGAGACGCTGGGCGTGTGCGTGGTCGGGTTTGCGACCGACGAGTTGCCGGCGTTCTATCTGCGGGAGTCGGGGTTGGCGGTCGATGCGCGGTTCGATGAAGTGGGCGACCTGGGCGAGTTCGTGCGGCATGAACTGGCGCGGCGCGGGTCGGGGATCCTGGTGTGCAACCCGATTCCGGAGGATGATGCACTGGACGCTGTCGAGTTTGGGCTGTGGCTCTCCCGGGCGCAGCGCGAGGCAGCCCAGGCAGGGGCGCGCGGTCGCGCCGTGACGCCGGCGGTGCTGGCGAGATTGCACGACGTGTCGGGCGGGGCGACGCTGCGTGCGAATCTGGCATTGGTGAAGAGCAATGCGGCGTTGGCGGGGAGGTTGGCGGCGGCGCTGGGATAGGTGGGTAGCGTGCCCGCTCAACGCCTCGGCAAGGGCGCGAGCCCCAGCTCAGTATGCTGCCCGCCCATTGCCCGTGTCTCCGGGCGGGGGCTTTGGAAAGGGGTGACGCATGGGTTTCGTTCAGGAGTTCAAGGAGTTCGCCATGAAGGGCAACGCCCTGGACATGGCGGTGGGCATCATCATCGGAGCGGCGTTCAACAAGATCGTGCAGTCGCTGGTCAACGACGTGATCATGCCGCCGGTGGGGATGATGATCGGCGGGGTTGACTTCAAGGACCTGAAGGTCGTGCTGAAGGAGGGCGCGCTGGCGGTGGCGACGCCGGCCGGAACCGTGACGACGCCCGAGATCACGGAGGTGGCGATCCGGTTCGGGATGTTCATCAACGAGGTGATCAACTTCCTGATCGTGGCGATGGTGGTGTTCATGATGGTGAAGTTCATGAACAGGCTGATGGCGATGAAGCCGCGCCTGCCGTTCGGGCGGGCGGGCGAGCCGCCGGCCGCGCCGCCGCCGGCGAAGGTTTGAAGCGATTGAGTTTCGAGAGTTGGGAGCCCCGGGCCTTGGGCCCGGGGCTTTCTCGTTGCGGCGTCGGCACGCTGGCAGTCCGCCTCAGGTTGACCGCAAGAGTGAGTTGGCGGCCTTCCAGCCCCGCCCGAGAGCGGAGGGGCGTCTGGGACGAGAGCAACTTCGGTCGGGCACCGTTGCACCGAGTCGAGTCGCCGTGACTCGGCCAGGTTCCGCCGATTCGGGATGGGCTCGAAAGCCCATGCCCCGCGCCTCGCGTTCGCCCCGCGCCCCGCGCGCTGACGCACGCGGCTTTGTTGGTCGTCGCCTATCCTCGATCCATGGCGGTCGTGCTGCGTGGTTCAACCGGTGATTTCGTCTTCAACAACCGCGGGTGGGTCCAGATTTTGACGCTGGCCCACCAGCGCGGGTGGCGCCCCGTCGGCACCGCCGAGCCGGCCCACTGGGCCAGCGTTCCCGAAGAGCGCCGCCCCACGGCGTGGACGCCTGCGGACTACTGCAACGGCAAGGGCCAGCGCGTGCGCCCCGAGGATGCGCGGGCCTTGGCCGACACGCTGCAGGCGATCGTGGATGACCTGCCCGACCACGACCCGCTTGAGGGCCAGGTGTCGCACGAGCTGAACGTGCCGGGGTTCCCGGCGTTGCGGACGCTGACGAGCGACCGGCGGGTCAATCCGTACGAGTTCTTCGGCGGGCCGAACAAGGGCGGGTTCAAGGCGTTCATCGTGTTCGCGCGGCGCGGGGGGTTCGCGGTGTGGTGAGTGGGTGTTGCCTGCCGCGGCGAGATGGGGTTGAACGCGAGGGTCGCAAAGGACGCGAAGTTCGTCAAGAGATGGAGGCCGCGGGGGGGCGGAGAGGAAAGCGGAGGTCGCGGAGCGAGGCGGCGAGGCAGCGGGCCTGGGTGGTCTTGAGGCTTCGCGTCTGGCTCCAACGCCGGCGCTGTCTCTGTCTCTCTCTCCGCGCTGTGCTCGTCGGCCCTTCGCGACCTTCGCGTTGTGTGTCTCTTCGCGTACGTTGCGTTCGATCGAGTGAACGACGGGCGGTCAGTTCGGAGAGCGAAGGCGCTCGAGCGCCTCGGGAATCTCATCGGCCAGTTCCGTCGCCAGCAGGCCGCCGGTGGCCTTGTGCTTGACCGACCACGCCTGCCCGGCGATCGCGTGGGCTTGGACGGCCAGGCACGTCGCCTCCCACAGGTCGAGGGGCTTGCCCGCGGGTCGCTTGGGCAGCCTCAGGAACGCCAGCGGTGGGACGAACTGCGCGACCAGGCCCGCGATGACGCCCGCGAGCACATCGCCCGTGCCGCCGGTGGCCAGCGCGGGGCAGATGAGGCCGCACGTCCATGTGCGGTGCCCGTCGGAGACGATGGTCTGCGGGCCCTTGAGCGCGACGATGACGCCCAGGCGCTGTGCCAGTGCGTCGGCCGCCGCCGCACGGGTCGTGGGGTCGACCGCGTCGTGGCGGATGCTCAGCGAGTCTGCGAGGCGGCGGTACTCGCCGGGATGCGGCGTGAGGATCGCGCGGGCTCGCACGTCGCGAGTGATGTCGGGCATCGACGCGAGCGCGTTGAGCGCGTCGGCGTCTACGACCACCGGCGCGTCCATCTGCATGACGGCCCGGAGGGTGAGGGACTCGACGCCGGGGGCTTCTCCCAGACCCGGGCCGATCACGATGGACTGGGCGTCGACGCTGTGACGGTCGAATGACTCGGCGGCCAGGTGCGGGATGATCGCGCCGTTGTCGTCAACCTCGAGCGCGTGGCCGGTGGTCGAGGGCGCGATGGTGATGGCGGCCTCAAGGATCGGGCGCGGCACGAGCAGACGAGCCAGGCCCGCGCCGGCACGCAGCGCGCCAATGGCGGTCAGCGCGGGCGCGCCGATCATGCGGCGCGTGCCCACGCTGCACCCGCCGACGACCAGGACGGTGCCGAAGGTGCCCTTGTGCCCGCGAGGGTCGCGGGCGGGGAGGGCGGCGGGAAGGTCGGAGCCGCCCGCGGTCATCGCCCCACGCGCTCCACATGCACCTTGAGCGTGCCCAGCAGAGTGGCGATCGCCGCCATGTCGCTGGACGACGAGCCGTCGTCCAGGGCCGAGACCGCCAGCGCGATGTGCGTCGCGTCGTAGGGGGTGGAAGCCGTGAGCGTCGCGTCCAGATCGACCCATCGCGGCTCGCCGTCGACCTCCAGCAAAGCCTGGGTCCACATGTGGAAGCCGAACACGCCCTCCTGCCCAAGAAACTGATCGGCGTACACCAGCCCGCTCACCACGCGCGATGGGATTCCGTCGACGCGCAGCAGCGCGGCCAGCAGAACGCCGTGCTCCGAGCAGTCGCCCGCCCGGCTGCGGCATGTCTCTGACGCTGACGCGAACCCCACGCCCAGCGACTTGTTGCGGATGTGGCGATACACGGCACGCCGGAGCGCCTCGGCCCGGCGCACTGGGTCCTCGCCGGCGCGGTCCAGTGACCGCTCGGTGAGCGCGATCAACTCGGGATCGTCCAGGTCGAGCAGCGACGACGAGGCCAGGAACACGGTGTCATCCACGACCTCGGCGGCGGAGGGACTCCGCATGTCCACCGTCACTCGGGCACGATTGGTCTCAAGCAGTTCGACCGTCTGGGTCGAGGTGGTGGGGAGGCTGGGCAGCGTGCCCTCGGAAGTCACCGTGAGCAGGTACGACGCCGTTCGCGCCCGGCGCGGCTGGTCGATCGGGCGATTCGGGCGGATCAGCGTCTGGACCATCAACTCGGGCGCCTGGCCCCGCACCATCGCGGTCGCCTGGTCGGTCATCACCATCGTGAGCGACAGCCCGCCCAACGGGATCTCGGTGCGGACCGCGCGCCCGTCCTGGTCGATCCACGTCCGCGAGACGATGTTGGGAGCATTGGAGACGACCGCATCGCAGCGGATGGCGTCAACGCTCCGATCCAGCAGCGTCGCGCTGCCCGGCTCGAAGCCGCTCATCGTCGTCGAGACCAGGCTCAGCCCCTCGCTGGGGTCGAGGCTCTGGTACCTGATCTCGTCGGCGTGGGCCTCAAGGCGCGCCCGCACATACTCGGCGGCGGCGGCCGGGGTCAGCCAGCCCTCGGCGGGCGAGGGTTTGACCTCCTGGGCCTCGCGCCCGCCCTGGGTCGTGATGACCCGCACGCCGTCGTCGGTCCAGATGAGTTCGCGGACGATCGGCTGGCTGCCGATGGCCTGTACGGAGCGGCTGGAGATGGGCACGCCGCGATCGGTCTCGATGAACTCGCCCTCCATGTCGATCTTGACCTCGGTGGGGCCGCGACGAATCGACATGCTCATGGCGCTGGAGGTGGTGATGCGGTCGCCCTCGGTGACCTGCCACTCGTGCGACCATCCGCAGCGCTGGCCGTCGAGCAGGACGACGAACCAGCGGTCGTAGTCGCCGAGGGCGAGGCCCGAGGCGAGGGCGGGGAGAGCGAGGAGGAGGGTGGTGAGGGCGGCGAGGAAGGGGCGGGGAAGGCACGGGCGCGGCCGGTTGAGCGTGGTCATCGGGACATCCTATTCGGGTCTGGCGTGAGTCGCGGGGGCGGGGATCACACGCCTCTGCGTGCGGCATCTCGAGCGAGCAGGCGTTGATAGAGGGCCGGGTCGGCACGGAAGGTTGTGCGTTGGAGCCGATCGAACACCGCGGAGAGGCTGACAAGGCCCCGCTCGGCGGCGCTGGCGAGTACGCCCAGCGTACCCGTCGCGTTCAAGCCGAGGCGGCGGGCGACGGCCGTTCCTCGGATCACCGCCAGACCCGGGTCGCGCTAACCGCGACTCGGGTCTGGCGGTGACCAAACCCGAGCGTGAGCGTCGCCAAGATGTTGCGCGAGACGGCCGAGTCGGGCTCGGGCGCGAGGCCCGCAGGCGGGAAGCGCGAGAGGCGGGAGAACTCGCGGGCGTCCGACGGCACGCGGCCCGCTCGATCGAGGGGCGCGCGACGGTGCCCGACATGCGCGTTGGCGACCACAGCGAGCACGCCCACGCCACAACGACATTCAGCCCGGCGGCGATGAGCAGCAAGCCGAGGAGGTGGAGGAGGCGCGCTCGGAGGGGGCGCGGGCGGGTCATGCGACGGAGTCTACTCGATCGCTTTACGGGGGGGGGCATTGAGTCCGTCTCGATGTTGCTTCAGATTCCACGCTTCGTCCGCCCTTCGGGCGAGCAGCCCGCGGCGTGCTCACACGCGCGGCTCGCACTGGGTCAGCCCGGCGAGCCCCCCGCCCTCTCCCTCCCCGCATACTGCCTCTCGTAATACTCCCGATACGCCCCGCTCTTGACCCGCTTCCACCACTCGGGATTCTCAACGTACCACTTGACAGTCTCCTCCAAGGCACCCGGCCACGCCGACCGCGTCGGCCTCCACCCAAGTTCCCGCTCGATCTTGCTCGCATCGATCGCGTAGCGGCGGTCGTGACCCTTGCGATCCTCAACCGGCTGGATCATGTCCTTGCCCTTGCCCATGATCCCCAGAATCGCGTGCGTCAGCTCGAGGTTCGACCACTCGTTGTTGCCGCCGATGTTGTAGACCTCGCCGGCGCGTCCCTTCTCGGCCACCGTCAGGATCGCCTCGCAGTGGTCCAGCACGTGCAGCCAGTCGCGGACGTTCTTGCCGTCGCCATACAGCGGCACTTTCCGCCCCTCGATCAGGTTGGTGACAAACAGCGGGATGACCTTCTCGGGGAACTGGTACGCCCCGAAGTTGTTCGAGCAGCGGGTCGTGAGCACCGGCATGTGGAACGTGTGGAACGCCGCCCGCACCAGCAGGTCGCTGGCGGCCTTGCTGGCCGCGTACGGGCTGTTGGCCTGGATCGGCGTGTCCTCTGTGAACTTGAGGTCGGGGCGTTCCAGCGGCAGCGAGCCGTAGACCTCGTCGGTCGAGACGTGGACGAAGCGGGAGACGCCCTTGCCGGCGTGCGACACGCGGGCCGCGTCGAGCAGGTTCTGGGTGCCCAGCACGTTGGTGCGGACGAACGGGGCCGAGTCCATGATCGAGCGATCAACGTGGCTCTCGGCGGCCATGTGGATGACGATGTCGATGTCGTTCAGGAGGGCGTTCAGGAGTTCGCGGTCGAGGATGTCGCCCTTGACGAAGCGGTAGCGGGGATTCTTCTCGAGGCCCGCGAGGTTCTCGAGGTTGCCGGAGTAGGTGAGCACGTCGAGATTGGTGATGTCGACGTCACGCCGGGCGTCGAGCACAGAGCGGACGAAGTTGGAGCCGATGAAGCCGGCGCCGCCGGTGACGAGCATTCGGGTGGTCATGGTTGGATCCAGCGGAGTTCACCACGGAGACACGCGGACACAGCGAGAGGCCAGAAAGAATGGGGGAGTGGACCTGATGCCTTCTGCCTGGGTGCCTTCCCCTCCATCATCATTGATCGGACTCACCCGGGCTTCTCCATCGTTGCCATCACTTCCGCCAGCCCGATCCGCCAGTCCGGGCGAGGGCCGATCAGGGAGTCGGTCGCCGAGAGATCAAGAACGCTGTAGGCGGGTCGCTTGGCCGGGCGTGGAAAGTCGGCGGTGGTGCAGGGCGCGACCTCGCAGGCCTTGCTCCAGCGGCGCTCGACGTGCGACGCGATCTCGCGCGCGAAGCCGAACCACGATGTTTCCGGGCCGCCGTCGGTGACGTGGACGATGCCGCGCCTGCCGTGCCGCAGCAGCGCCAGGGTCGCGCTGGCCAGGTGCCAGCAGCACGTGGGTCGCCCAACCTGGTCGTCCACGACCTTGATCTCGAGCCTGCTCAAGCACAGGCCGGCGATGGTCCGGACGAAGTTCTTCCCCCACGCGCCATGCAGCCAGGACGTGCGGAGGATAAGGTGCTCGCAGCCGGACGCGACGATCGCGCGCTCACCGGCGGCCTTCGACCGCCCGTAGGCGTTGATCGGAGCGATGGGATCGTCGGTGCGCCAAGGGCGAGCAGTGCCCGCGCCGCTGCTCGCACCAGTCGCGCCCGTCACAGCACCGGCGGCCTGGTGGCGCCCATCAAACACATAGTCCGTGCTGAAGTGGACGAGCACCGAGTCCTGCGCCCGGCACACCTCCGCGAGCATCCCGACGCCCGTGGCGTTCACCGCGGTGGCGCCGGCCTCGTCCTTCTCCGCCCCGTCCACATCCGTCCACGCGGCGCAGTTGATGACCACGCCGCCCGGTGGCACCCAGTCGCGCGCGTCGCGCCGAATGGTGCCCGGGTCGCCCAGGTTGATCGAGCCCCGCCCAGTGCCCACCCAGTTCAGGTCATGGGCCGAGCAGGTGGACGTGATCGCGCGGCCCAACATGCCGCCCGCGCCGACCACCAGCAGCCGCGCGTCTTCGCTCGGTACCAGAGCCCGCCCTGTGTCATCGCGAGGGATGGGTTGCGTGGTTTGGGTCATCGGCGCGTTCTCACCCGTCTCCGCTCGCATTCACCGATGCTCCGTCGACCAGTTGAACCCGCCGAACGAGTCCCACGGGGCTCGCTCCTCGTCGGGCTTCTTCGCGTCGTACGCGTGCGTGACGTAGTAGAGCAGGCCCGCGGGCGATGGGCCAACGGTGGCCGCCCCGTGCCACAGGGGCGGCGGAACGATCAGCACGCCCGGGCGCTTCTCGCCCAGGACGCAGACCCACAGCCGCTGCGTGTGGGGGCACCAGACGCCGGCCTTGAGCATGCCGTGGAGGCAGTACCAGAAGTCGGTTTGCTTGGCGTGGCGGTGCCAGGCCTTGATCACGCCTGGGTAGGTGACCGAGTAGTTGATCTGGCCCTCGGGCGTCATCACGCCCGGCAACTGGTTCATGATCGACCACCCGCGGTCGTCGGCGAAGATCGGCGCGGGCACGAACACGGGCGACCGCTCGGCCAGTGCGACGTGATGGGCCTCCAGGGCCGGGCCGTCGAACGTCTTGGGTGAGATGGGCTTGACCACGTCCAGACTCCGATGGTGCGTCCAGCTGTATCGGTTGGAGCGCGAAGGTCGCAAACACGTCAAAGGTCGGGAAGTCGAAGAAAACGGAGGCCAGCAGTCTCAGGCGCGGATTGCGGCGTGGACGGGCACCGCCCGCCGCGCCCGGCGGTGATGGCGTGCGTTCGACCCCGGACCGGCCACCATCACACCCTCCCCGCCCTTCGCGGCCTTCGCGGACTTCGCGGCCTTCGCGATGAACCCGATCAATCCGAGGCTACCGCTTCCCGGCCTTCGCCCGCGCCGCCGCCGCCGGAACCTTCTCCCGCGGCGCGTTCAGGTCCAGGTGGTTCGCCCCGCCCTCGGCCACAAGTTTGTTGGCCCGGTACAGGCTCTCGAACGTGCCCGCATCCGTCCACCACCCTTGCAGGATGTCGTGCGTCAGGTCGCCCCGCTTGAGGTAGTAGTTGTTGACGTCGGTGATCTCCAGCTCGCCCCGCTTCGAGGGCGTCAGCGTCTTGCACACCTCGAACACGTCGTGGTCGTAGAAGTAGAAGCCGGTGACCGCGAAGTTGCTGGGCGGCGTGGTCGGCTTCTCGATGATCTCGACGATCTTGCGCTTGGCGCCCTCGCCCTCGAACCGCGCCACGCCGAATCGCTCGGGGTCCTCGACCTCCTTGAGCAGCACCTTGGCGCCCGAGCGCTGGGCGAAGAACTCGCCCGCCGCCTTGGCGATGCACCCCTCGATGATGTTGTCCCCCAGCACCACGCAGATCTTCTGGCCCTCGGCAAAGTCCTCGGCCAGTTTGAGCGCGTCGGCGATCCCGCCCTCACCCTCCTGGTAGGCGTACTCGATGTGCTGGACGCCCAGCTGCTTGCCGTTGCGCAGGACCTTCAGGAAGTCGCCCGCGTGCTCGCCGCCCGTCACCAGCAGGATGTCGCGGATGCCGGCGTTGACCAGGCACTCGATGGGATAGAAGACCATCGGCTTGTCGTAGATGGGGAGCAGGTGCTTGTTCGTGACGTGGGTGAGCGGGCGAAGCCGCGACCCCAGACCGCCCGCCAGGATGACGCCCTTCATGCCTTACCTCCCTCAAAGTCCGGAAACCGATCGTCCGAGAACCCCGCGCAGATCCCTCTCCGGCTGTAGAGAAGGAGGAGAACGCCGCCGGCGGGCCTGGCCCGTGGGCCAAACTGTACCAAGAAGGGTATCGGTCGTTCCGGGAGGTCCGTAAACTTAGCGCCCGAAAACCGAGGTCCGATCGGGAAGGCGGCCCAGGTTTGCCCTCGGGCCGGAGATTCTTGGCCCCCGGCAAGGCTTGGGGCGGTCGAAACCGAGTATCCGGGTGAAGGGTGTATGAGGAATCCCTGATTCTGGGGATTCTGCGCTTGATTCGTTGACGACCCCACGAACCGCGTGGTATAGTTCTCCTGAGCAAAGGGTTGCGCGAAAGCGCAAGACTTGGTCATCGGCCGAAAGGAGCTGGTGACCGCAAACAACCGGATGGGACTCGCGCC
>CAZHKB010000004.1:9504-27703 GCA_964533405.1 uncultured Phycisphaeraceae bacterium
GCTGGTGACCGCAAACAACCGGATGGGACTCGCGCCACGAGCGCGAAAGAAGGAGGGTGCTTCATGAAGTATTTTGTGTCTATGGCCGCGCTTGCGGCGATCGCTGGGCTCGCCTCGGCTGCCCCGATCACGATCAATGAGGCCGCCGTCGGTGGCGGGTCGTTCAACCTCAATCCCGGCAACCTGACCCCGCAGGTGTTCAGCGCTCCGTCGCCGAACTTCACCAACGGGTCCATGGGCTTCATCCACAACCAGCTGCAGGGTGACGGCATCGTGACCAACAACGTGATCACGATCATGGCTGGCCGGACCGACGACGGGCTCGCGCTCTTCGCACTGCTCGACGACGACTCCGGCGTGTTCACGTCCTTCAACAGCCGAATGGACATGGTCGCGGTTGCCCAGGACAACAACAACGTCGGCGGGATCACCGGCTGGGTCAACGACAACGGCGGCGAGCTGATCCAGGCCGCCAACTCGAACCCCATCGCCGGCACATACACCTTCAACACCACCTTCCAGTGGGACAACAACGGGCAGGGCGACGGTTTCGCTCTCTCCAAGCTCGAGCTCAACGACTCCGGCTCGCTGGTCTTCAATCCCCTCAACGCATTCGGCCTGGCGGGCGTCGCCAACGGCTTCCAGTACGTCTCTTGGGAGAACGGCCAGTGGGTCGTCGTCGGCACCGGCAACTTCAACAACGTCGCTGGCGGCGGCTCGTCCACCAGCCTCGACTGGCGGGTGATCCCGCTCCCCGGCGCTGGCGCCATGAGCCTCGCGGGTCTGGCTCTCGTGGGTGCGCGGCGCCGTCGCGCTCTGTGATTCTGATTCACCCTCCTGACTCGGCCTCGTGACTCCCTCGTGCCTCGGTGGGGGTGACAAACTCGATTCTTGGCTGGCCCGGCGGGAACTCCCGCCGGGCCGTCTCTTTTCCGCACGCCACACGCTATTCCCGCCGCCCCAACCCCGCGGCCAATGAACCCTCACGCCTCCATCGCGTAGGTCCGATAGAAGGCTTCGAGATGACTCAGACCGTCGCACAGCTCACGAGGCCCGCGGCTGGCACAGCCGGGGAAGCCAAGCCGCCCCCTGCCGTCCAGGACTGGATGCTCCTGCACACCCGCGCCCGCCAGGAGAAAGCGGTCGCCGAAGTCCTCACCGGCATGGGGGTCGAGCAGTACCTGCCGCTGGTCAAAGTCCGCAAGCGCTACGGGCACCGCAAACGCGAGACGATGGTCCCCCTGTTCCCGTCGTACGTCTTTGCGCGGTGCGGCAAGGAGGCGGCCTGGCGGGTCCACGACGCGGGGCGGGTCGCCCAGGTTCTGGAGATCTCGGACCAGCGGCGGTTTGCCCGGGAGATCGAGCAAGTTCGCAGGGCGATCGAGGCCGATGTTGTGCTCGACCCCCACCCATTCCTCCAGGCTGGCCAGCGCGTTCGGGTTCGCTCAGGGCCGCTCAGAGGCATCGAGGGGATCGTGGAGGTCAAACGCCGGGTCGACCGGCTCGTCTTGCAGGTCCACACGCTCGGCCAGGCGGCCAGCGTGGAGATCGACGCGGACGAGGTGGAGAGGCTGGACTGACGGCGTTCCGGAAGGCCGGGATGGCGAGGTTCGGCAGGGGGCGGCGTGAATCGCGTGCGCGCGACGAGGACGGAGTCCGCGCGAACCACGCTGCGGTTGATCGCGAGGTAAGATTGGCCAGTCGCGTTGACATCGCGGGGGTTCTGATCGATGCCGAGACCGAGCGGTCCACGGTCGAGCGAGTCCTGCGCGCCCTGGATGAGCGGCGGGGCGGGCTGATGGTCACCGTCAACCTCGACCACATCCGCCGATGCCGTCGCGATCCGCGGTATCGGACGCTCGTGGCTCAGAGCGGGCTGGTGGTCGCCGACGGCATGCCGGTCGTCTGGGCATCGAGGGTCCAGGGAACTCCCTTGCCCGAGCGGGTGGCGGGGTCCAACCTGGTGTGGTCGCTGTGCGAGGCGTGCGCGAGTCGTGGACGCTCGGTCTACCTGCTCGGCGGCGACCCCGGAGCGGCCGAGGGCGCCAAGGCTGCTTTGGAGCAGAAGTACCCGGGACTGCGGGTCGTGGGCACGATGGCTCCGGCACGCGGGTTCGAGAACGACTCGGCCCAGATGGCCCGGATCGAGTCGGACCTCAGGGCCAGCGGGGCCGACATCGTGTTCGTTGCGCTAGGCTCGCCCAAGCAGGAGTTCCTCGGCGAGCGGCTGCGGTCGGCCCTGCCAGCGGCGTGGTTCGTGGGGTGCGGGATCACCCTGGGGTTTGTCGCGGGTCAGGTGAGGCGTGCGCCCAAGGGGATGCAGCGGGCCGGGCTCGAGTGGGTCCACCGACTGGTTCAGGAGCCGGGGCGGCTCGGCAAGCGGTACCTGGTCGACGGTATCCCGTTCGCAATGGTGCTGCTGAGCGGGGCGGCTTGGCGGCGGGTGACAGGGCGCGGCAGGCGACTGGCCCAGGCTGCTGGTTGACCGGACACGCCGCGATCGCGGTTCTCGGGCCGACCAGCGCAGGATTGGCCGATCGCGGGAGTCGGAGCCTTGCCGAGGCGTCGCCAGCGGCTCAGTGTGACGGGGGTGGTGACGGCGAAGCGGGGAAGCGGTTGGCGTCGGCGACGGCTGTTTTGGAGAGTTGGGGTGGTTCGGTTGGCGCGGGCACCGCGCGCTCCGACCAAGGAGGCGCCCGACTATGCAGCCAACTCTCCTCAGGACCGGCCTCACAACCGGCCTCACGACCGGCCTCACGACCGGCTCGAACCGGGCCGGGAGGTCCAGGCGACTTCTTGTGGCGGGACTGATCGCGATGGCCGGCCTGACCGCGGCGGCCAGCGCCGGGGCGGATTCGGCGGGCGATGACCAGCCCGGATCGAATGTGACACGGATCCGTCGCAGCGGAGCCGCGAGCGGCGGATCGGTCGGGGTCATGCGGGGCTCGCGGGTGGAGCCCGCGGTGGAGGCTGCTGCACCCGCGGCGGAGCCAACGCCACCGGCGCTGTCGCCGTCGGGATCGATGGCTCCGGACGTGGCCGGTGGCGATGAGCCCGAGCCGCTGCTTGATACGGACCCGGACGGTGCGGGGCTTCCCGACGCGGTGGCGGGCGAGGTGCCAGACGCACCGGTTCCGAACGAGGTGATTGTCTTTGCGGACATCGGGGTGCGTGGGGAGCGGAGTGGGCGTATCATCAAGCTTGTCGGCGCCGAGCTGGCGTTCGCCGACTGTGAGGTCTTGGTGTCCGAAGGGACGCCTCTGGGCTACACGGGTGTGATGGGCCGGGTTGGTCCGAACGCGGGTTCGGCGCCCGCCCTGCGGTTCAGGCTGGAGTCGGGCGGGACGGTGACCTTGACCGTCCAGCCGTTGCCCGGGAATCGGGCGACGCCCAACCGTCCGGTGCGAACCGTGACCATGCAGGTTCCTTGAGCTCGTAGGGGTGGAGGCGTCGCCCGCGTTGCCGCGGCTGGTTGCGGCGTGGCCCGGTTTTGGTGGCTCTGGGGTCGGGGCGCGTGTGGTTGAGCGCCATGGGAGTGAACCGATGCGTCTTGGAATCAAAGCCCTTGCGATCGTGGCCAGCATGGCAGTGAGCCTCTCGACCGGGCACGCGCTCGCGCAGGCGACGCAGGGGATCGGCGTGTATGGCCCCGAGGGCTGGACGGTCCTCCGCCCCTCCCAGGACACCAAGTTCATCTTCGTGTCGTCGAGCACCGGCAACGACGCCAATGACGGGCTGAGCCCGGAGCGTCCCAAGCGGACCATCGACGTTGCCCGGCGCGGCGTGCGGGCGGGCTACCCCGACTGGGTGCTGCTCAAGCGGGGCGACTCCTGGACGGAGGAGTTCAGGTGGAGCGGCAACGGGCGCAGCCTTGAGGAGCCGATGGTCGTCGCGGCCTATGGGGACGGGGATCTCAGGCCCATCGTCCAGGCTCCGTCCGGCAAGAACGGGTTCTACATCGGCACGGGCAACCTCCGGTTCATCGCGATCACGGGCATGGAGTTCCGGGCCCCGCCGGAGGGCTCGGGCCAGTCGGGCATCCGCATCGTGGCCGACACGGGCGAGGGCCTGCTGATCGAGGACTGCCTCGTCAGCGGGTTCAAGGACAATCTGTCGCTGATCTCCGAAGAGACGCTGGGCGGGTTCGACGTGGTGCAGGTGCGTCGGAACGTGATCGTGGACTCGGCGGCCCCGTTCGGCGGGCACTCCCAGGGGATGTACTGCGACGCGCTCAACCAGCTGCTCATCGAGGGCAACATCCTGGACCACAATGGGTGGAAGGAGAACGGAACCTGCCCGCCCACGATGTTCAACCACAACATCTACGTGCAGGACACCTGTGCCCCGGCCATCGTGCGCGACAACATCATCGCCCAGGGCTCCAGCCACGGGCTGCAGCTCCGCGTGGGCGGGACGGCGGAGAACAACCTGTTCGTCCGCAACGCGCTGGCGATGCACACCTCGCGCAACGACAGCACCATCCGTCGGAACGTCGTGCTCGAGGGCCGCGACATCGACGGGAGCAACCCGCGCGGGTTCGGCATCGAGATCAAGCCCATCCCCTCGGGCGTGGTGGAGCAGAACATCATCGCGCACCGGCGCGCGGCGTCCTCGGGCGGGTACGCCTTCCAGCTGCACAACTCCGACACGGGCGTGACCAACTTCCAGGTGACGATCCGCAACAACATCGTCTACGACTGGCAGGACGTGGCCCTGGTGGTGCGCCACCCCGACCTGGCGCTCTATAACTGGATCGTGGTGCGCGACAACCTCTTCGTCTCCAACGACGCCAGCGCGATGATCCGCTTCCTGCCGACCCAGTTCGATGCCAACAAGTTCCAGTTCTGGTCCAATGACTACCGCACCGCCCAGCCCTCCAGCTCGTGGTTCTCGATCGGCGGCGCGTCGCTGAGCCTGACCAACTGGAAGGCCGACACCAACGAATGGAACGCCCAGGTGGTCAACCCGGTCTTCATCGATCCCGAGCGCACCGTCGACACCTACTGGCAGAACGTGATCGGTGAGCCCGGCGGGTTCAACGAGTTCATGGCCCAGGCCCGCAAGATGTCCCGAGCGGCGTGGGACAACCGCTTCAGCGCGACCGCCGTCAACGCGTACATCCGCGAGGGCTTCGGGGTGCAGAACTGATCCCGCATCAGAAGCGGGACCGAGGGTCTGGGGTGTGGGGCGCGGCGGCCGAGAGGGTCGCGCCGGAATCAACCCAGGCGACTGCGACATGCCGGCGTGCCGAGGGGCGCGCCGGCCTGTCTGTCCAGATCGCGTGCCCGCGGCGATGGTGAGTATGGATGCCCAGGCTTGGACTGCTCATCCCGGAGTTCCCGACCCAGACCCACATCGCGATGTGGCGCCTGGGGCGGGCCATCGCGCGCACCGGCGTCGAGGTCGAGATGCTCTCGACGCGGCGGCCCGAGGGCGAGGCGGCGGTCCACCCCGCACTGGCCGAAGAGGCCGGGCGCACGTTCTATTGCTGGCCGGCCCGCCCCGGGAGTCTGTTGAATGAGGGGCTGCGGGCCTGGGCGAGGCTCCCGGCGGCCCTGTGGTACGCCACGACGCTCCGCGAGGGCAGCCTGCGCGAGCGGATGCGGGTCGGGGGGATGGTCCTGCCCGCGCTCGCGCTCAAGCGGCGGTGCCGCGAGCGGCGGCTTGGGCATGTGTTCGTCCACTCGTGCGCCTCGGCGGCCCACCTGGCCGCGCTGTGCCGGATCTTGGGCGGGCCGGCGTACAGCCTGCGGCTGGGCGGCGACATCGGCGTGTACGGCGTGAACCAGGCGGGCAAGATGAGGCGGGCCACGGTGGTGGTGGGCGCCGCGCGTGTGAACATGGAGCAAGTGCTCGCGCGCACCCGCGTGCCCAGGCAACGCGCGATCTGGTCATGGCTTGGCGTGGAAACAGCCAAGTATCGCCCGGGAACGCACGTGCCCGACGCCAAGCGGCCCATGCGGGTGGTCACGGTCGCGCGACTCAACCACGCCAAGGGGCACCGCTTCGTGCTCGATGCCATGGCGCTCGCGCTCACCAAGGGCGTGGAGATGCACTGGACCATCGTGGGCGACGGGCCCGAGCGGGCCGCCATCGTGCGGCAGGCCCGCTCGCTCGAACTCGAGCAGCGGGTGGAGCTGACGGGCTCACTGGATGAGGAGGGGGTGCGGGCCACGCTCCAGATGGCCGAGGTCTTCGTGCTGCCCACGTCCGGCCCGGGCGAGGGTTCGCCGGTGGCGGTGCTGGAGGCGATGAGCGCGGGGCTGGCGATCGTGGCCAGCGACGTGGGAGGCTTGCGCGAGATGGTGGGCGACGAGCAAGGCGTGATCGTGCCGGCTGGCGATTCGGGTGCGCTGAGTGAGGCGCTGGTCGGGCTGGCGCGGGATCCGCAGCGACGGGCGGCGATGGCGCGGTCGTCGCGCGAGCGGGCTCTGCGCGAGTTCGATGTTGATGCCGTGGCCCGCAGGCTGGTGGGGTACTTCTTCCCGAAGCATCAGGTCGTGGCGCAGGCGGCCGAGGGTGATGTTGAGAGCGATGGCACGGGATTTGTAGGCCGCACGAGCGGCGGGCGGCACGCGCCGCTGGAGAGGGCGCACGATGCGGCGTGAGGGCGACATGCGGGTGCTGCTGATGGCCGAGCAGTGCGATCCGGAGACGGTGAGCGTCCCGCTCGAGGGCTGGAGCCACAGCCGCGCGATCTCCGGGCTGACGGGGGTGGGGGCGCACACGGTGACGCAGGTGCGCAATGCCGAGAAGTTGGCCCGGGCCGGCGCGGCCGCGGCCACCTTTACCGCGATCGACTCCGAGCGCATCGCCCGCCCGATGTGGCGGCTCGAGGAGATGCTGCGGGGCGGCAAGGGCAAGGGCTGGACCACGGTCATGGCGCTTCGATCGATCTCGTACCGCTACTACGAGCGGGTGCTCTGGCGAGAGTTCGGCGGCAGGGTGAAGGCCGGCGAGTTCGACGTGGTGCATCGCCTGACCCCGCTCAGCCCGACGCTGCCCAGCGCGATCGCGCGCAAGTGCCGCAAGGCCGGCGTGCCGTTCGTGATCGGGCCCATCAACGGCGGCGTGGCGTGGCCCCGCGAGTTTGACGGCGCTCGGCGACGCGAGAAGGAGTGGCTGTCGTATGTCCGCGGGGCGTATCGCATGGCGCCCGGCTCTCGAGCGATGCGCGACGCGGCGTCGGCGATCATCGTCGGCTCGCGGGACACCCTCAAACTCGAACCCGAGCGCTACCACGACAAGTGCGTCTACATCCCCGAGAACGCCGTGGACCCGGCCCGGTTCACCGGGACCGGCGTCACCAAGGATGCGCCCTCGCCCATGCGAGTCGCGTTCGTCGGGCGTCTCGTGCCCTACAAGGGCGCGGACATGCTCATTGAGGCGGCGGCCCCGCTGGTGCGCGATGGCGCGGTGGTGGTCGATCTGATCGGCGATGGGCCGGAAAAGCGGCGCATCGACGCGATCATTGAGCGCGAGGGCATCGGTCACGGCGTCGAGAGGCCGGGCTGGGTTCCGCACACCCAACTCAAGGACCGCCTCGGGCGGGCCCACGTCTTCGGCTTCCCCAGCGTCCGCGAGTTCGGCGGGGCGGTCGTGCTCGAAGCCATGGCCCTGGGCGTCGTGCCGGTGGTGATGGATTACGGCGGCCCCGGCGAACTGGTCACGCCGCGCACGGGCGTCGCGATGCCGATGGGCCCGCGCGGCGAGATCGTGGAGCGGTTGCGGGCCGCCCTGCGCGACCTGGCCGATCGCCCGGCGGATGTCGCCGACATGGGCGCGCGGGCGCGGCAGCGGGTCCTGAGCCACTTCACCTGGGAGGCCAAAGCCCGCCAGGTTCTCGAGGTCTATCGCTGGGTGCTCGGAGAGCGCGGGAAGCCGGATTTCGGGATGCCCTTGCCCGATTTATCCGATCGGGAGTTTACGAGCGCGGCGTCCGTCGGCCAAGCCGCCTGAGAGTTGCCCAGTTTGACATGAGCATCGCCTTGAGCCGGCGCGACCCACGGGACAATCGATGGGCGCGGCAGTTGCTGTGCGCGCGGCCCGAGGCTTCGATGTAGACTATCGATGTCGGTGGGGAACGCCCGGCGCTGGTGGGAAGTGCCGCGGGCGCCGCAATCCGAGCCGGAGAGGGTGCTTCAGCCGTGTGGCGAGCGGCGGTGGTGAGTCCGCGTGCGCGGGGGGATGCGGTCGAGTTTGCGCTGATGTGCGTGAGTCGGGGGTTGTTGAGATCGCTATGAAGCAGATGCTGCGAAGGATCGTGGGGCGTGGGTTGATGCGTCGCGTCGTGGGCGCGTTGTCGCCCTGGTCGCGCATGGGCGAGGTGGAGCCGGGGTACTCGATCATCTTGGGCGTGCCTTGGGGACTTCGGCACCTCCTGAACGTGAACCTGAGGTTTCTGGCCCGGACGGACCGGACGGGGCTGTCGCGCGTCTTCGTGGTCTTTGACCGGACGGAGCGGCCCGGGGCCGAGGGCGTGATCGCCGCGGCGAAGGCCGAGTTTCCAGACCTGCCTCTTGAGTTCTGCTTCTATCCCCGCCGGGCCGGGCGACTGGTCGAGCGGATCGACGTCTCGACGTTCTACAACTCCATGAACAACGTGACGGCCCTGGGCCGGTGCCGCACGCGGTGGGCGTTGCTGCACGACTTCGACCTGTACCCGCTGGTCCCGAACTATTTCCGCGACGTGATCGAGAAGATGCAGCAGGAGGGTCTGCGGTTCTGCGGGCTGGAGCTGACGCCCTTCGACGGCCTGACCGACCAGGACAAGATCATCGGGACGTGGTGCCTGGGGATGGACGCCAAGTGGCTTCGCAACGAGCACAAGCCCCACGAGATCTTCCACCGCCTCGCGACCGTCGAGACCGTCAAAGGTCGGCGCGAGGTGAATCTGGACCCGTACTCGTGGCTGCAGACGCGCGAGCCGCGCCGGGCCCTGGTGGGGACCATCGACGAGACGCCCTGCGCCCACGTCCGCAACCTGTGCAGCACGCACCTGCGGTTCACCACGGGGCGGCCCGCCAAGGTGGTCTGGCGCCTGCACTACCTGTGGTATCTGGAGTGGCTGGGCGGCGGAGATGGGGTCGAGGCCCGGCGCATGACGCAGGCGACCCAGCGCATGCACGCCGCGACCGGCCCCGTGCTGGAAGTCGACGGCTACAAGGCCGACTTCGCCGGAACCGACCCCACCTGCGGCAACGTCCTGCGTGACGAGTTGACGCGCATGGAGGTCTTCCTCAACGGCCAGGTGCGTCCGGAAGTTCGTGAGTTCGTGTCGGCCTTCGCGTTGTTCCTGCAGAGGCACGCGGGGCCGGGGCGCTCGGGCAACGGGGGTGCGGGAACGCCGGCGCGCGTCCCCGCGGAGGCGGCGGCATGAACGCGGGACTCCAGGTCGTGGATTGGGCGGCGGCGTGCTCCGGGCTTCTTCGCCTCGGGTTGCGCCGCGCCCGCCGCGGGCTCACCATCCTGATATACCACCGCATCCTGCCCGCCGCCGAGGCCCACAAGCACCCGCTCAGGAACATGGTCGTCACCCGCGAGTGCTTCGAGCAGCAGGTGGCCTGGCTGGCGCGGCGTATGAATGTCGTGACCGTGCGCGACGGGCTGGACGCGCTCAATCGCGGCTCCACGGGCCGCAAGCCCCTGGTCGCCCTCACCTTCGACGACGGCTATCTCGACAATGCCCAGCACGCGGCCCCCATCCTCGAAGCCAATGGCGTCCGTGGAACCTTCTTCGTGACCACCGGGTTCCTAAGAGGCGAGCCGATGTGGTTCGATCGGGCCATGCTCTGGTACGGGGCGAACAGGGGCGCGGCCACGGGCGGCGCGCCCGGCGCACCCGCGCACGAGAAGGCACCGCAGCTCTCAACGACCAACCCGGCGTTTCAGGAAGCCCGCTCGCACCTGCGCTCCATTGATTCCTGGCTCGGCTGGCTGAAGGCGATGACGCGGGGCGACCGCGACCGCGTCCTGCACGCGCTCGGAGCCACGCGCGTGCCCGACTGCTGCGCCGCCATGACCGTCGACCAGGTGGTCGAGATGTCCAAACGAGGCCACGAGATCGCGGCCCACACGGTCCATCACCCGATCCTGTCCAACGAGCCGCCCGAGAGCGTGCGGGCCGAGCTGCTGGACGCCAAGCGCGAGATCGAGACGTGGACGGGCAAACCCGTCACCGGGTTCTGCTATCCCAACGGGTTATGTTCCGAATCGGTCCGAGAGGCCTGCATCGACGCGGGGTACACCTATGCGACCACCACGCGCCGTGGTGTCAACTGGGCCGGCGATGATCCCATGATGCTCTCGCGCCGCTGGATCGCCCCCGACAGCACGACCGACGCCGGCCAGCACAGCCGCGACGCGTTCGCCGCCGAGGTGCTCGGGCTGCACGACTTCATCCGCGACCGCATGGGCAGGCCGCGCGGCCCGGCGGGGTCGCCACCGAAGAAGCCCGTGGGCGCGGCCACCCGTGGCCCCCGGCGGGCGATGAGCAAGGCCGCCTGAGCTCGACCCGACGCCTCCTCCGCGGCGCCCGTACCGCGAAGCCCCCATCGACCGAATCGCCACGCGCGTCCTGCCCGCCCTGTCGCCCGGACCCCCGATCCCCGCCTCGCCCTCACGATCGCTCTACGTTTTCCTCCCCATGAACACCTCCCGTGTCCACCTTGACCGCCTCGTGGCGGAGATGTCGGCGTCCCTGCCGTCCGGCAGCCTCGTGCTCGACGCGGGCGCTGGCGATTGCCGGTACAGCGCTCACTTCACGACCCACCGCTACGAGTCCTGCGACTTCGCGCAGGTCGAGGGCAAGACCTATGGCACGCTCACGCACATCTGCGACATCCGCGCCATCCCCGTCGAGGACGGCCGCTATGACGCCGTGCTCTGCTCGCAGGTGCTCGCCCACGTCCCCGACTCCGTGGCCGCCCTGCGGGAACTCCGCCGCGTGCTGAAGCCGGGCGGCACGCTTTGGCTCACCGCCCCCCTCTTCTTTCACGAGAACGAGCCGCCCTACGATTTCTACCGCTTCACCCAGCACGGTCTGCGTCACCTGCTCAAAGAAGCCGGGCTCGAAGAAGTTCGTCTCGAGTGGCTTGAGGGCTATGCCGGCACCGTCTCCTACCAACTCGGCATGGCCGTCCGCCTCCTCCCGCGCGACCCAAGCGGGCTCGGTGGCGGCGTGATGGGCGTGGTCACGGCGGCGGCGGTCTGGCTGAGCCTGCCCAGAATGGCCGCTCTCTCCTGGCTGCTCGCCCGGGCCGACGTGCGCCGGAAGCACACCGGGCGGGGCATGTGCAAGAACTACGCGGTGGTGGCGCGGCGCCCGGCCGCGCCGGCCTGAATGTCGGTTGAACGCCCGGACACCGCATCGGATGAGAAGCGACGGCACGGATCGCCCGTCGCGCCGACGGCCGCCCGGGCAAACCCGCGGTGGTCGTGAACCGGCCTCTCGGTCGCACACGCAAGGAACCAACAATGAACGGCTCAGCAGTCACGACGACCCACACGGGGGCGACCATGCACCACGCGCACAACCAGCCGGCTCCCGAGCGGCGAACCAAGGTCCGAGACTACCTCGCCCAGTGGAAGGGCTCGAAGATCTACCGTGTCCCGCTCGTCGACGACAAGGGCGTGCCGGTGGGCAACAACGGCGACAAACTCATGGTCCTCGGCACCGACGTCGTGTTCCGCGACCTGGGCCTCACCGCCTGCGAGCGCCCGGAGGATGCCGACCTGATCGCGGTCTCGGCCTCCGGCGGCATGCTCGAGAAGATGCAGCAGATCCCCCGCCTTTTCCGCGGCCTGTGCGCCCGCTTCCCAGACACGCCCCTGTGCGTGCTCCCGTCGTCGTTTTACTGGCCCACCCGCCCGTTCGCCGCCGAGCTGGGCGAGCGCCGCGCCCCCACGACCCTCTTCTGCCGCGAGCCCATCTCGTTCGGACACCTGACCAGGGACCACAAACTCGCGGAGAGTGTCGAGGTCGTGCTCGACCACGACATGGCCTTCGAGCTCGAAAACCAGCCGATCATCACCAGCCGCCTCGCCGCCCAGCAACGGACCGTGGTCATGGTCGAGCGCACCGACGTGGAGCACGTCTCAGTGGGAATGGATTCAAGCAAACTGGGCGCGCGAAAGAACGTGGGGCGGCGCGTCCCGCCCTGGCTCAAGAAGGCCCTGTACCCCATGGTCAACGCGGTGCGGGCCAGGCGGCAGACGCCCTTCCGCGCCCGCTGCGAGTCGCTGCTCCGCGAGCACTGCCCCGAGGCGGTCGGGCTGCACCTTGACATCGCGGACATCTCGAACACCAACACGTGCTCGTTCGACGGGTTCTGCGACCGCCTGGCCGCCGCCAACGTCGTGTTCACCACCCGGCTGCACGCGGGCCTGTTCGCCGCCATGCTCGGACGCCGCACCTTCATCTTCGACGGGTCGTACCACAAGATCCGCGGGATCTACGACCTGTCGCTGAAGGATCGGGCCCATGTGACGTTCGTGGCGAAGGAGTGAAGCCCGACGAACGCGCCGCGCAAGCGAGCGGTTGGGTGGACGACGCGCGGTGTGTCGGTCCGTGGGCCAGGCGTTTCGGAGCTTCGACACCCCTGGACATTCGCACTCGCTCGCGCTTCGCGCTCGCTTCGAAATCCATGCAGCACTCCATCATCCAACTCATCGGTTCCTTCCAGGGCGGCGGAGCCCAGCGCCTCGCGCTCAACCTCGCCGAAGCGCTCGCCGCCAAGGGCCACCGCTCCGTCGCCGTCGCCCTCCGCCATGCCGGGGCCTTTGCCGAAGCCGACAAGCCCGCGGGTGTCGAGGTCCGGGCCCTCAACGCCAGCCGCGACAGCCGCGCCAGTATCCTCCGCGCCGCCCGCGACCTGCGCCGCCTGCTCGGCGAGCACAACGCCGCCGTCGTTCACGTCCACGGCTCGGGCTGCATCATCGTTGCCGCGCTCGCCACCCGTGCGTGGCGAAAACGCCCGCGCCTCGTCTTTACCTGGCACGACTCGGGCTCCGTCGTCGGAGGCCGCGGCCTCAAGCGCGCCATGACCCGCTGGGCTCTGCGCCGCTGCGATGCCCTCTACGGCTCGTCCCGCGATGTGGCCGATCGACTCACCGCGGCGGTGGGGGGGAAGGTCGCGGCGGGCGTCTTCGTCAACGCGGTGCCCGATCGTCCGCTCACGGCGGCGTTTGACGACTCGGCCGCGAAGATGCTCTGGATGGGGCGCCTCGTGCCCGTCAAAGACCCGGAACTCATGCTCCGCGCGCTCGCCCGCATCCGAGCCGATCATCCATCCTCGGAACCACCCGCGCCCGGTGCGCCCGCCGCGCCCCTCGCGCATCCCGGGCCCGCCTTCGAGTGCATCCTCGCTGGCGCCGCCCTGCCGCATGGCAAGGCGTTCGAGCAGCAGTGCCGTGACTTGCACGCCAGCCTGGGGCTCAACGGCTCCGTGACCATGCCCGGATGGGTCGACGACACCCCAGGCCTGCTCGCGCGCTGCAACGTCGGCGTTCAGTCATCCCGCAGCGAGGGCCTCTCGATGGCCCTGCTCGAGCAGATGATGGCGGGGCTCGCGGTCGTCGCCACCAACGTCGGCGACACCTCGCGCGCCGTCGAGCACGAGCGCACCGGCCTGCTGGTTCCCGCGGGCGACGAGACCGCGCTGGCCGCGGCCCTCCAGCGCGTGGCGACCGACGCCGCACTTCGTCGCGGCCTCGGCGCCGCCGCCCGCGAACGCGCCCAGGCCGAGTTCTCGCTGTCCGCCATGGCCGATCGCGCCGTGACCGCGTACCGCCAAGCCGGAGCCATCTTCTGAGCGCGTCCGCCGCCAAGCCCCAGATTCCGCCGGTGCCGCCTCCGGCGTCGCCCCCAGTGACGCCGGCGCTTCCGCCGACGCGGCCGCCCGCGCCTGCGCTCGCGCAGTCGCCGGCCCAGCCTCCCGCGGCAACTCCGGCACCCGCTCCATCGGACGCCAACTCCGCGACGCCCGACAGCACCACCCCCGCGCGCACCCCGCCCTCCCACAAGACCCTCAAGGCCCGCGCCGTCAAGGGCTCGGTCATCTGGGCGATCGCCTACACCATCCAGCAGATCATCCGGCTGGGCAGCAATGTCTGGCTCGGCCACCTCCTGCTGCCCTGGGCCTTCGGCATGGTCGCCATCGCCCGCGCCATCCAGCAGGGGCTCTCGATGTTCTCCGAGATCGGCATCCGTCCCGCCATGATCCAGAGCAAGCGCGACGACGACGCCTTCGTCAACACCGCCTGGACACTCGGCGCCATCCGCGGCATCGGCATCTGGGGCGCCGCCGCCATGCTCGCCTACCCGATGGCCATCTTCTATGGCAAGGACGCCCTGGTCCAGATGGTCCCGGTCCTGGCCCTCACCGCGGTGCTGTCTGGCCTCGAATCCACCCGCGTCGTCTCGCTCAATCGCGAGCTCCGCGAGGGCCCGCGCGCCGTCATGGAAGTCGCCGCTTCCATTCTCACCCGCGGAACGATGATCCTGTGGGCCTACGCCTCGCCCACCCCGTGGGCGCTGGTCGCCGGCACTATCGTCGGCGGAGTGTTCACCCTCTTCATCTCCCACCTCGCGCTGCCGGGGCGCCGCAACCGCTTCTGCCTCGAGCGCGACGCCATCCGCGCCATCCTCAAGTTCGGCTCCTGGATCTTCATCGGCACCGTCATCGCCTTCCTGGGCCAGCAGCTCGACAAGTTCATGCTCGGCAAGCTCGACGGCCTGGGCATGCTGGGCGTCTACGCCATGGCCCTCACGCTGGCCTCGCTCCCGCGCGAGGTCCTCAACATCATCTCCACCAAGATCCTCTACCCCGTCCTGGCCGAGGTGCGACGCGAGGACCCCGAGCGCTACGCCACGCGCGTCACCCAGATCCGCGCCGTCATCGTCCCGGCCGGCATCGCCTGCATCCTGGGCGTCACCTTTGCCAGCCCGTGGTACTTCACCATGCTCTTCCCGCCGGAGTTCCACGACGCCGCCTGGATCTCCCCGCTGGCCTGCTTCAGCGTCTGGTTCGCGATCCTCAACTCCTCGGCCAACAAGGCCCTGCTCGCGATGGGCAACACCCGCCCGTTGGCCCTGGCCGGCGCCATTAAGGTCGCCATGACAGGCCTGGGCTGCGCAGTCGGATACGCCCAGTGGGGCACCGCCGGCTTCGTCCTGGGCGTGGGCCTGGGCGCCGCCAGCGAGCACGCGATGAACCTGGTCACCCTCCACCGCGCCGGCATCCGCCTCATCATCCCTGACCTCATCGCCACCGCCACTCTCGCCGCCCTCGCCCTGGCCGGCTGGTTCGCCCCGGACGCCGCCCGCGCCCTGCTGCCCGGCGTGCCAACCCCCGCGCTCGTCCTGGGCCTGCTCCTCCAGGCCGTCATCGTCGCCGGCGCCTCATGGCTCGCTTTCAAGAAGGTGCGTCCGCTGCTCAAGATCAAGAAGAAATCCGCCGCGTCGCCCGCCACCCCCGCGACCTCCGACGATCCGACCGAGCCCGCCACAACCCGCGCCACCGGGGCCAACCCCTCATGAACGCCCTCGGCTACATCGCCCTCTTCGCCTGGCCCATCGCCGCCATCGCTCTGGCCGTCTGGCTCCGCGTCCCGCGCGCCGTCGTCGCCGCCTGCGTCATCGCCTGGCTCTTCCTGCCCGAGGGCGGCCTCAACTTCCCCGGCCCGCTCGACCTCTCCAAGATCAACGTCACCACAATCTCCATGCTCGCGGGCCTGCTCCTCATGGATTCCCGCCGCGTCCTCTCCATCCGCTGGTCGTGGGCCGACACTCCCATCGCCGTCCTTTGCGTCTCCTCCTTCTTCTCCTCCCTCTCCAACGGCCTGGGTGCCTACGACGGCCTCGCCGAATCCCTCGCCAAGACCTTCTCATGGGGCGTCCCCTGGCTCGTCGGACGCGCCTGCTTCACCTCCCTGGCCGACCTCCGCATCCTCGCCCTGGGCATCGTCCTGGGCGGCCTGGCCTACGTCCCCTTCTGCCTCTACGAAGTTCGCATGTCCCCTCAGCTCCACCGCATCGTCTACGGCTTCTTCCCGCACGACGAGTTCGCACAGACCCGACGCTTCGGCGGCTTCCGCCCCAACGTCTTCATGCAACATGGCCTCATGGTCGGCATGTGGATGTGCATGGCCGCCCTCGTCGCCGCCTGGCTCTGGCTCGGCGGAAAGACCCGCGCTCTCCTGGGCGTCCCCATGTGGCTCGCCGTCGGCGCCCAGGTCGCCACCGCCATCCTCTGCAAGTCCGCGGGCGCCATCGTCCTCATGTTCGCCGGCGGCGGCGTCCTCGCCTTCTCCCGCGTCACACGCACACGCCTGGCCCTGCTCGTCATCGCCGTGCTCCCCCTCGCCTACGTCGGCTACCGCGTCATGGACGGCCCCACCAAGGCTCTCGTCGACGCTGTCGCCACCGTCCCCATCCTCTCCCAGCGCGTCGATTCCCTCGACTATCGCTTCGAGGCCGAGGGCATCCTCATGGACCACGCCCTCAAACGCCCCCTGTTCGGATGGGGCGGCTACGCCCGCCACCGCCCACTCAACGACGACGGCGAAGAACTCGCACGCACCGACAGCCTCTGGGTCATCATCCTGGGTCAGAACGGCATCGTCGGCCTTGTCGCCCTCTACCTCGCCCTCGCCCTCCCGCTGTGGAGCGTCGCGCGCCGCGTCCCCGCCGCCGCCCTGCTCTCGCCACCTGCCGCCCCGCTCCTGATCCTCGCGCTGGTCGTCGCCCTCTTCGCCTGCGACTCGCTCTTCAACGCCATGTTCAATCCCGTTTACGTCATGGCCGCCGGCGGCGTCATCGCCACCATCCACGCCATGCAACGCGCCGCACGCAAGCCCGTTCTCCGAGGCCCAACCGGCAGCGGCCCCAATGGTCCAGGCAACCCATCGGACCCGCGCGCCGACCCGCTCGCCCGACCCAACGGTCCCCAGCCCACGCTCTCCATCTCAGCCCTGCGCCCCACCGGCACACAGGCCGCCCACATCACACCCTCCATGCGGGCGCTGCCGAACCCGATCCCGATCTCAAGATTTCAAACAGGCCAGTAAGGCCCCGACGTATCACCGTGCCACCAGCCGCGGCCCCGAGCGACTGGTGCGATCCACCCACGGGCCCCGATCTCGCCCATCCCTCCATCACCGGCACCCGACTCTCGCTCCCCGCTCTGCTCCCAAAGCACCCACCCATGCCACGCACCACCGTCGTCACCGTCACCTACAACTCCGCCGGCACCATCGGCCCCATGCTCGACGCCCTGCGCCCCGCACACGCCGCCGGCCTCATCCAGATCGTCATCATCGACAACGCAAGCCGCGACAACACCCTCGCCATACTCGCCCCCTATGAACGCGAGGGCCTCATCCGCCTCATCCCCGCTGGCGGCAACATCGGCTTCGGCCGCGGCTGCAACCTCGGCGCCTCCCACGCCAGCACCGACTTCGTTCTTTTCCTCAACCCCGACGCCCGCATGGAGCCCGACTCCATCCGCGCCCTTGAGGCCGCTCTCGACGCCGACCCCACCGCCGCCGTCGCCGCGCCAGCCATCGAGCGCCCCGACCACACCATCCAGCCGATCGGCATGTTGCCAACACGCCTCAGCCTCATCTTCGAGCGCACACGCCTGCACCGCTTCTTCCTCCGCCCCCAGCGCCTCGCCCACGCCGACGCCCCAACCCGCACACGCTGGGTCTCCGGCGCGGTCTTCATGGTCCGCCGCGAGACCTTCAACTCACTCCACGGCTTCGACCCCCGCTTCTTCCTCTACTACGAAGAGTCCGACCTCTTCCGACGCCTCCTCCGCAGCAAGCACACGATCCTGGCCACCGGCCAGGCCATCTGCCACCACATCGGCGGCCACTCGGCCGACTCCGTCCAGGCAGGCCGCATCGCCAACTCCATCGCCGAACACTTCATCAAGAGCCGAAACTACTATGCCCGCAAGCACTTCGGCCCCGTCATCATGTGGCTCGCCGACGCCGCCTTCTACACCACCCTCATGCTCCGCGGCACACTCTCGCGCAATCCGCACGACCGCGCGGCCTGGAAGTCCCGCAAGGCCGTCGGCCTCTTCGCGCTCCCGGCCAACCCCGCGCCCGATCGCGCACTCGCGCCAGCGGGCGCCACCCCCTCCCCCGCGCGCGGGGGAGGTGTCAGCGAGGCCCTGCGAAGCTGACGGCCGGG